>NZ_ALBR01000101.1:0-206175 GCF_002081505.1 Bacillus sp. CDB3
CTTTTTTTATTTGGTTTTATCCCGCATTAACGGGCAGTAAGCCTCCCACCTCAAAATTCGGCTGTAAAGCAAAAAAGTTAGGTAGGAGGCTAACTGCCCGTAAAAGCCCGATTGGTTCAACTAATAATCAGTGGGGAAGAACAAAACTCCCACTGATTAAAGTTTCACTTTATTTACTACTTGAATGCAAGAACTACAATAAACTTCCCCGTCTAGCTCAATATACTTCTTCATATTTGTCATACCACTTGCCGGAAATGGCATGTGAATCCATGTTTTTTCATACGTTTGTATTTCCTTTTCACATGATTTGCAAAGGATTAGTTTCTTACGGAACATAGACAGTTACCCTTTCAGTTGACGCGCTTTTCCTGCGCAAAAAGCACTGCTCAGTAAAAATAGCGTTGCGAATATAATACTCACTAATGTAGCGTATGGAATCGCGCCTTTTAAGGAAAAGCCGACAGTGATGGAAGCAACAAATAAGAGAATGAATGTTGTTGTTAATTTTTTATAAAGTTCCATAGTATGTAAACCTCCTTATTTAGAAATAGAACGTTTAAAAATAAAATCTACTATATAGGCAAGTAAGAGAGGAATTAATGTACTAGTCAAATAGTAGCGAATACCACCATCAGGCATAAGTACATACAATTTTAAAAAGTTAATATCAAACCCGTAAGCGATGCATTGGAAAAGGGATAATATAATTAGGAATGGTATAATGGGTACGTATCGTGTCATATTTTGAATCATATAAATCTCCTTTATATGGATAAATATACTTATATTGTATCATATTAAATTCTTTGATTTATACATAATTTTATAAGGTAAATGAAAGGAAAGATGAAAAAATGAGCGTAACTGAACATAAAAAACAAGCTCCAAAAGAAGTGCGTTGCAAGATCGTGACGATTTCCGATACACGTACGGAAGAGACGGATAAGAGCGGACAACTATTACATGAATTGTTAAAAGAAGCAGGTCATACAGTGACTGCTTATGAAATTGTAAAAGATGATAAAGAAAGTATTCAGCAAGCGGTGTTAGCTGGTTATCACAGGGAAGATGTTGATGTCGTGTTAACAAATGGCGGTACTGGTATTACGAAACGTGATGTAACAATTGAAGCAGTGTCAGTTCTATTAGATAAAGAAATCGTCGGGTTTGGTGAGTTGTTCCGTATGATAAGTTACTTAGAAGATATCGGAAGTAGCGCAATGTTAAGTAGAGCAATTGGCGGTACAATTGGGCGTAAAGTAGTCTTTTCGATGCCGGGATCTAGCGGAGCAGTTCGCCTTGCGATGAATAAATTAATTTTACCGGAATTAGGCCATATTACATTTGAGCTGCATCGCCAATGAGTAAGCACACTGGAATTGTATTAGCGGGCGGTATGTCGAGTAGATTTGGTGAGCCGAAAGCGTTAGCGATTTGGAAGGGGACTACTTTCGTTGAGCATATTGTGAAAGTGATGACAACTGCGTTGCAAGAAGTTGTAGTCATTAGTCACTCCGATATAAAAGAGCGAGTAGAGCAATTCGTACAAGTTCCTGTTATAGAAGATATTCCGCATTATAAAGGGAATGGACCACTTGCTGGAATTGTATCAGGAATGGAATACATAGATTCAGATTGGTATATTATCGTGCCTTGCGATGCACCGAACGTTTCAAATGAATGGATTACAATTTTATTAGAGCAAACGAGCAATGAATATGATGCGGTTGTACCTATTATTAATGGAAGAAAACAACCGTTACTTGCAGCATATCATAACCGTGTGAAAGAGAAGATTTATGCTTTGCTACAGGACGAAAAAAGAAGTATGGGACAACTTTTATCACAATGTAATGTGAAGTATGTCGCTGGAGAAGATGTACAAGCGGATGCGGAATGGTTTATAAATGTGAATACGAAAGAAGAATATGTGCAGGCTCAAAAAGACCTTTCAAATGAATGAAAGGTTTTTTGATATACAGAAATTGGGGAACAATTGCTGTATATAGGTATGTGAGTAAGTAGATTTTAAGGGGATTCTCTTAAAATCGTTATACAGTAAAAATACTGTATAACCATATATTAATTTTTATGGGTTTTTATTACAAGTCTGTTTAGTTATGTATGATTCTGTTATAATTAATATAGAAATAAGGTTATGCTTCACCTTGTGTACCATTTATTAAACTAAAATTTATAATCGTGTAATAAACTCCCTTCGTTCTTTGAAGGGAGTTTTTCTGTTTAAGCGAGTAATTCTGATGTGGTGTTCTGAAGGACTGTTTCATATTGGTCAAGTAAGCCACGAAAGATTTCATCCCAGCTTTTTGTTTTAGCATAAGACGAAGCCGCTATGCCCATTTGCATAAGTTGCTCTTCATTCTGCAATAAAGAATAGATGGATGATAGAAATGAATCCTCATTTTTGGGCGAACAAAGAACTCCCGTTTTTCCATCTGTAATAATATTCTTAACCCCGCCACTATTTGCACCAATAACAGGTGTACCACATGCGAGTGACTCCAGTACGACGTTCCCAAATGTTTCAGTAGCAGATGGAAATACCATTAGATCGGAGGAAGCGTAGGTTTCAGCTAAATCCGTGCCCTGTAAATATCCAGTAAAAGTGACATTTGTTTTCGGAACAGCTTCACGCAAATTTGTTGCTAGAGGCCCGTCTCCTGCGATGAGCCAATGAATGTCGTTTAGAGAATGCGCTGATTTAACGATAAGATTTTGCAGCGTATCAATATCTTTTTCAGGAGCAATCCTTCCAATATAGGAAAGGACATACTTAGCTGTAATATTATATTTTTTTCGGAATAGGTCTTTATTGTAAGTTGGATGAAAGAGAGTACAATCTACACCACGTCCCCAAATATAGAGTTGTTGAAATCCTTTGTTCTTTAATTGATGTAATGTTTCAGGAGAAGGAACAAAGTTTTTTTGCATATGACTATGAAACCACTTTAAATAGTTCCATAGCATATTGGAGAGAAATTCGATTTTGTAATAGCGTAAATAGGCATCAAAATCAGTATGATAAGAACCGACAACCGGGATATTTAACTTTTTTGCATAATATAACCCACAAAGTCCCATATTGAAAGGCGTAGCAATATGAATGATATCGGGTTTAAAGGCAAGAAGTTCCCGCTTAATGCGCGGAGTAGGAAAGGCAAAGCGACATTCTGGATATAATATTGTTAACGGGATACTTCTGATTTTATTTACATTCGCTACGAAATTATCTTCTGCCGTATGCTGAGGGGCGAAAACAGAATAGGCGATATTTTCTTTTTGAAAATATTTGGTTAAACGTTCCAAAGTTTTTGCCACTCCGTTGACTTGTGGTGTAAATGTATCGGTAAATATGGCGACTCTCATCATATCGCTCCTTTACATGAGTGGAATGAGTTGATAAAAAGAGATGATGCCAGAGCAAGTGCCGAGGCACATGCCTACAAATACATCTGACGGATAATGAAGCCCTAAATAAATACGGGAAATACCGACGCATAGCGCTAGCGGTAATAGAAAAGCAAGCAAGTTTGGATTATAGCAAATAAATGGGATGAGGACAGAGAAAACAGCCGTTGTATGTCCGGACGGAAAAGAATGATCTTTTAATGGATGTACTGGATATTTCGCATCCTGAATTGTCAAATAAGGACGTTTTCGTGGATACCATCTTTTTAGTATTTGTACAGGAATATGGCTAATTGTTAAAGAAATAGCAGTTGCAATTGCAGCTTGATGCAAATTCCCTGTTGCGAAAATTAAAAAGAAAATTGTGAGTGCAATGGAGAAGGTGGCACCACCGATATGGGTAATATTGCTGAAAAAGATATTTAATGTTTTTTGATCAAAGTAGCGATTAATTCCTTTAAAAATGAAACATTCTATTTTATATAATCCACTGACCTTCATGAAAATTCTCCTCCCTCGTTTACATATATATGGAGATATTAGCTTCTATTTTAATAAGATTTTATTGAGGGAATAATAAGGTTTTGTAAAGAAAAAGTTAGTTTTTTATCCCGCATTAACGGGCAGTAAGACTCCCACCTCAAAGTTCGGCTGGAGCAAAGAAGTTAGGTGGGAGCCCTGCTGCCCGTAAACGCCCGATTGGTGAAGGCTAATAATCAGTGGGGGATGAACAAAACCCCCACTGATTAAAGTTTCACTTTATAAAAAAAGCTGCCAATCTTATGGCAGCAGTAAAATTATTTTTGTAATGATTTATAGTACTGACCTTTTTCAACATATTGTGTGCGAATTCGTTCCATGTCTTTGCGGTCTTCCTCTGTTAATTCACGAACGACTTTCGCAGGACGACCGAAAGCTAACGTATTAGGAGGGATTTTCTTTCCTTGTGAAACGAGACTTCCAGCACCGATGAAAGCTCCTTCACCAATTTCAGCACCATCTAATATGATAGATCCCATTCCAATTAAAGCATCTTTTTCGATTTTGCAGCTATGTAAAATAACTTGGTGCCCAACGGTAACGTCATCTTCTAAAATAAGAGGATACTGCGGGCTTTGGTGGAGTGTACATTGATCTTGTACATTTACTCTGTCACCAATGATTGTCGGTGATACATCACCACGGATGACTGTATTAAACCAAATACTTGATTCCTCACCAATTGAAACATCGCCTGTAATAGTAACATAGTCAGCGATAAAAGCACTACTCGCAATTTTCGGATTTTTTTCTTTATAAGGATATATCATGTAAAGCCTTCCTTTCCTAGAGACTAGTTTTAGTGTATCAAATTATGAAAAAGAGTGAAATGGAGGAGTTTCGTATGTGGAACTATGAAGCGGAAGAAGCGAAAGCCGTCATTATTATCGTGCATGGTGCTATGGAATATCACGGGCGTTATGAAGCAGTTGCAGAAATGTGGAATCATATCGGTTATCACGTCGTTATGGGCGATCTTCCAGCACACGGAACAACTTCAAGAAATAGAGGACATATCGACTCATTTGATGAATACATAAAGGAAATAAAGTTATGGGTGAAAGAAGCAAGAAAATATAGATTGCCTATTTTTTTATTTGGTCATAGTATGGGAGGACTTGTCATTATTCGTATGATGCAAGAAACGAAAAGAGAGGACATAGATGGGATTGTACTAAGCTCGCCTTGTTTAGGAGTATTAGCTGCACCCTCCGCTCCGCTTCGTGCTGCTTCAAAAATATTAAATATCGTTGCCCCGAAGTTACAATTTGCAACAAATCTCACTGTAGAAATGTCAACTCGCAATCATGAAGTGAGGGATGCGATGGAGAATGATTCATTGTTCTTGCGTAAAGTATCAGTGCGTTGGTATAGTGAATTAATTAAGTCTATCGAGATTGCTCATGAGAAAATAGATGATTTTCCAGATGTTCCGCTCTTGCTAATGCAGGCATGTGAGGATAAACTTGTAGATAAAACACGTGTCCGCACATGGTTTGATAATGTTAAAATGAGTGATAAGGCATATAAGGAATGGCCTAATTGTTATCATGAGTTATTAAATGAGTATGAGCGTGATGAAATTTTGAATTATATTCAGTCATTTACTGAAATACGTGTCAATAATATAGTAGAAACAAACAAATAAATTATTATTTGTACATTTAATAGAGGAGATGAAGGAAGAAGTGAACGTACCGAGTAATCCCATAACGCTCATGGCCAAAGTATACCGTGATGTGTTTCCGGTTGTACACCATGAGCTAGCGATGTGGAAAGAGCGTGCCTACCATATTCCGAATGACGAGCTTCATAGTCAAGCGATCGCAAGTATTGAAAATAAAACGTTTCATTGCGAAGGTGGTGGTATTTTAGCGCTGCTAGCAAATGAACATCGTGAGGAATGTATTCGTTTTATTGTAGCGTATCAAACGATTAGCGACTACTTAGATAATTTATGTGATCGTAGTACATCACTTGACCCGAAAGACTTTGCGGCTCTTCATGAGTCGATGGTAATGGCATTAAGTCCTGAAGTTGAAGGAGGCGGTAACTATTATCGTTATCGTGATGATCAAGATGATGGTGGTTATTTAGATGAACTCGTTGAAACATGTCAGGATGTTTTAAAGAAAACGAAGCATTATGACAAAATTGCTCCAATTCTTCATGAGCTTGCTTGTTATTATTGTGATTTGCAAATTCATAAACACGTGAAGTTAGAAGAAAGAGAACCACGCTTAAAAACATGGTTTGAAGCACATAAAGAAAATTTACCACCGATGAGTTGGTTTGAGTTTTCAGCATGTGCAGGTTCTACGCTTGGAATTTTCTGTCTTGTAGCATATGCATTTCATGATGAGTTACATGAAGAAGATATTGTGAAAATTAGACAAGGATACTTTCCTTACGTACAAGGACTTCACATTTTACTTGATTATTTCATTGATCAAGAAGAAGACCGTATCGGCGGAGATTTGAATTTCTGTAGTTATTATGAAAACGAGCAAGCTATATTAGATCGTATGAAACATTTTGTTGAAGAAGCAGAGAAGAGCATTGGTGATTTGCCTCATGCGAAGTTTCATCGTCTCATAAGCCGAGGCTTACTTGGTATTTATTTATCAGATCAAAAAGTATCAGCACAAAAGAATATGAACAAAATGGCACGGCGCATTGTAAAATACGGAGGGCTCACTTCACGATTCTTCTACTGGAACGGGAAGATGTACCGAAAGAAAATGGCGCAGTGATGAAGAAAACCACTCATATAGAGTGGTTTTCTTTTTATTACGATCGTATTTTTGAAAATACATATATGAGAAGTTCAATTGCGAAAATAACTAAAACAGATAGTCCGAATAAAGGCATGACAGCGCCTAGTATAACCATCATGATAAAGAAGACGAGTATGCTTTTCTTATCTCTTTGTTTTGGCGGTGCTGCTAATTTTCCTTTCGGCTTTCTTGCTAACCACATTTTTATTCCGTAATAAATGAGAAGTAATAAAGATAATGTCGTTAGTAAGCATAATATTTTATTTGGCCATCCGAATAAATGACCTTCATGAAGCGGGATACCGTAAGTGAACCATTGTGCCAATAAGCCATAATCACGATAGTCCGTTTTGGAAATGAGTTCTCCGCTATATTGATCAAAGTAAGCTGTTATTTCTTCATTTGGTGCGACGTGCATACCAGTAATACCAGAACCGCTCGATTTCGAAACGGTGAATACACCTTTCGGATCAGCTGGTAGTGAAATAACATATGGCTTTTTTATTTCAATTCCTTTTTGTAATGTATCAACTGAAATTGCTTTTGGCTCATTCGAATTAGATTCAGGAGGAGCTTCTTTTCTTGTTGCCCACGGCAATTCTTTTACCTTCGATTCAGGCGGTACCATATACAATTTTGGATATCCGATTGATTCATTCGACGATGCAATCTTATAAATTTGGTTACCCATAAAACCTGACCACGGCAATCCAGATGCGACTAGCAAAACGAGAGGAATTGTAAATATAATACCGATAATAGAATGACGTCGTTTTGCCTTTTCTCGCTTATTGGATGCTGGTGTGTTTTTGAATTGGCGTATACTCATATACAACCCAGTCACAATTAAAAAGATTGTCCAGCATGCCGCAAGTTCTACAATATAGTTGACGACAGTACCACCAACTAAAAGAGAACTATGCAATTCCCGCATTATATTAGCAAATGTTTCACTTGCATTTTGATCTCCGACAATTTGATTATTGCTATCTAAATACACATATTTTTGTTGCCCAGTATATTCATTTGCAATTGTAAGCCTAGTATTATAATCCCCATTAAACTCACTAATTTTCGCCACACTATAATGTGGATATTTTTTCTCTGTTAAGAAAAGCGAATCAGACATCGAAATAGATTCTGTTTGGGCGCTCTTCCCGAAATATAAATCTTTATAGATGAAATCTTCAACTTCTTCCCGAAATAAATACCCAATTCCGCTCAGTGACAAAGTAATAAGAAGCGGCGTAATAAAAAGCCCAGCATAAAAATGCCAGCGCCAAAAAATGTAATGAAGCGAACGATTTTGTTTCATACTTCAGTTCCCCTAACCTTCCCTATATGAATAAACTACTTATTTAATATAGCGAGATTAAGTGTGATTATTTTGAAAGAATTGTGAAGAAAGTTAAAAGTTTTGGGTGAGTCTGGTCGATATATTTATTGGCGTGACATGCAATACTCGATACAAAATTTTGTTGAGTGGATAAGTTCCTCGTTGCCTTTTCGTAAGCGAATTTTAAGTGCCTTTTGAAAATAAGATAGGGCAGTATGGAAGTAACCTTCATCTAATTTACTTTTTCCGTAATGTTGGTAGAAAAAATCTTCATAAGCGGGTAAGTTTGGTAGTGTTTCTAGAAGTTCGATAAAGAGTGTATTTGCAGCAGAAAATTTTCGTTCCCAATGATATGTATGTGCGAGACGAAGTTTGTTAATAAAAAGCCCTTGGATGTTGTCTGTTTGTGTGTAATATTCAATCGCCTCCTGTAAGTAATACTTACTTTCAGAAAGGTTGCCAGCGATTCTTTCATAAACGCCGATTAATCCACAGTCTTTTCCATATACATTTCCTTTTTGTAAATATTTTTTCAAAAATACAATCCCTTGCTTCATTTCAGCAAGGGATATAGGTTTTTCTCTAAGATTTTCGTCAAATGTGTATCCCATTTCAAAAGGTATATTCATTGGGACCCCCTTATATTTTCTACATACATCCTAACAACCGCTTTCGCAAGACATTGAGAGGAATCGACAAAGTCCTCACGCGCCACCACATTTAAATCGGTACATGCGATAATAGCGGTATCAACTTCATCTCGCAAGTGTAAAACGAGCGCGTTCCACAATTCACGAGCTTCCTCAATTTCTCCAGATTTAATACAAGTAATAATTTGATTAATCATTTCCTGCCATTTTCCATGATGAATGTATTCTATATTACGTTTTGTAATCCCATCTTGGTAAATCCCAGCTTGAACAGTTGCTTCTGTTGCGAGGAGAGCGACTCTTTTTGCAGTTTCAGGAATTGCTTTTAACGTTTCATCGACTATATTTAAAATCGGAATAGAAAGAGAACGCTGTAATTCTTCAAAATAAAGATGCGCTGTATTACACGGCATAGCGATAAATTCTACGCCAGTACTTTCAAGTTTTTGTGCTCCTTCAATAATCGCTTTTTTCATCGCCTCGTGATCAATAGGGCGATCCATGTAAAACGGTGTTGGGCACGAATAGATCATCATATGAGGAAAGTCCATATCATGCTTTGCTCCGTATATTGTTTGACACTTTGCTACAACTGTATCGACGAATGGTCCAGTTGATTTTGGTCCCATTCCTGCTAGTATTCCGATCATTGCTGATATTATCCCCTTTAGGTAGACAGTGTAAAAAGACCATGAACATACATGGATGTTACACTATTACTTGGAGGGGATTTTTCATGACTAAAAAAGGTTCAACATTTAATACCTATTCAGAAGAATTAAAGTTATCAGCTGTTCAAAGTTATTTAAACGGTGAAGGAAGTTACAATATGATAAAGGAAAGATATCAGATTAGAAGTTCTACCCAGCTTAAAAATTGGGTCAAAAAATATAAAGAATGTGGTGAGATTACAGATACTCGCGGGAAAAATGGGGGAATGAAAGGTATACCAAACCCTCTAAAAGGAAAACGTGTTTATTTTAAGACGATTGAAGAGGAACGTGACTACTATAAAGCGCAGGTTGAATATTTAAAAAAGCAGTATCCAAATCTATAAATGGAGGCGTACTAAAACATAAAGAGAGATATCATATCATTGAATCATTAAAGACAAAGTATCCAGTTATATGGCTTACGAAATTTGCGGGTGTACATCGTTCCAGTTACTATAAGTGGATTCATACCAAAGGTATGGAAAACATACGACTAAAATCCGAGAAACGACTAAAAAAGGTAATGCGATCTATTCACGTAAAGCACAAAGAATATGGTTATCCACGTATGAAAATCGCTTTACAGGAAGAGGGATATTTTATAAATCACAAAAAAGTATATCGCTTAATGAGTGAGCTCAATATTCAATCTATTATTCGAAAGAAGCGTCGCTTCTTTAAAGGGAACTATTCCAATGTTTTTCCGAATGTTTTAAACCGTGAATTTAAAGATCGCCAACAAAATGAGGCACTTGTTACAGATATTACTTACCTACGATTCCAAGAGGGATTTCGGTATCTTTCTGTTGTCCAAGATATTTATAATAACGAAGTTGTTTCTTGGAAAATATCCAAGCGGAATGATAATGAACTTGTATTAGATACAATTGAAATGGTGGCACAAAAAAGAGATGTGCGTGGAACCATTCTCCATTCAGATCAGGGATTCCAGTACACATCTCATGCCTACAATAAACGACTTTCCGATTTAGGTATCATTGGTAGCCACTCTCGCAAAGGAAACTGCCATGATAACGCTTGTATCGAGTCATTTTTCTCCCATTTTAAATCGGAGATGTTGTATTTGAATCATTTTAAAACAGAAGAAGATTTAATACAAGCAATTGAAGAATATATTTACTTTTATAACTATAAACGGTTCCAAAAACGACTCAACCATCGAGCGCCGATAGAATATCGAATCTCGATGGCTGCTTAGTCTTTTTAACATTGTCTACTTGACAGGGATAAGACCATTGCTTAGTCCCCTTTAATATTTAATACATCCATTATATAGGAGGATAAGAAAAAGACGTGCAATAAATACACGTCTGTTTTTGTTATGTTTTGTCGAATTGTCGATATATCGACAAAATCGTTGATATACTATCGTTGCTCAATCGCCACAATAAATGGCGGGTTATTTTGCTGGTTAATGAAGCCGTATCGTAAAACGTGAGCTTGTTTTTGATCTAGTTCTTCTGCAAATTTGAGAACAGCGTCGCGTTCTACTTGTCCTTCTGGATGACCGTGATAAATAACAAGGATGATGATACCTTCTGGTGCCATTACGTCTAGTAATTGTTCGATAGCCGAGATTGTTGAGTTCGGTTTTGTGACGATATGTTTGTCTCCGCCAGGAAGGTAACCTAAGTTGAAGATTGCGCCTGTTACTTTTCCCTTTGCATCTTCTGGTAATACGGATACAAGTGTATCGTGACTATCGTGAACTAAAACAGTACGTTCAAAAAGTCCTTTTTCTTTTAGACGGATAGTAGAGCTTTCGATTGCTTCTTTTTGAATATCAAATCCAAATACTTTTCCGTTATCTCCAACGATTTCAGCTAGGAAGCAAGTGTCATGACCATTGCCGAGTGTTGCGTCTACAGCGTAATCTCCTTCTTTAACAGCCGTTTGCAGCAGCGTGCGAGCAAACGGTAATACACGCTCTAATTTCATTTTTGTTTCTCCTCATTTGCATATTTTCCTTGCCAGCTTCCGCGGCGTACAAATTCTGCATCGATGGAATTTAATACTTCCCATTTATTTAAGCTCCACATTGGACCGATCATTAGATCAGGTGGACCGTCACCTGTGATGCGGTGCACAATTACGTCTTCTGGAATAATTTCAAGTTGATCAACAACGAGACTTACGTAATCTTCAAGAGAAAGGAACTCTAGTTGCCCCTTTTCATATTGCTTCACCATTGGCGTTCCTTTTAATAAATGAAGTAAATGAATTTTAATTCCTTGTACGTCAAGTTTGACAACTTCACGAGTTGTTTCCATCATCATGTCGTAATCTTCAAGGGGAAGACCGTTAATAATATGAGAGCAAACTCTAATGCCGTGTTTGCGTAATTTATTTACGCCTTCCACATACGATGGATAATCGTGAGCGCGATTAATAAGATTTGCAGTTCGTTCATGAACAGTTTGTAATCCGAGTTCAACCCAAAGGTACGTGCGTTTATTTAAGTCCGCTAAATATGCAACGACATCGTCCGGTAAACAATCTGGACGAGTTGCGATAGAAAGACCGACAACGTCTTTTTCTGCTAGAAGCGGTTCGAATGTTTCTTTTAACACTTCAAGTGGTGCGTGTGTATTTGTGTACGCCTGGAAATAAGCGATACATTTTCCGTCTTTCCACTTTGCATGCATTTTTTCTTTCATTTCATGATATTGCGTTATAACATCATCGCGGCGATCGCCGGCGAAGTCACCAGATCCAGCGGCACTGCAAAATGTACAACCGCCGTAAGCAACTGTACCGTCACGGTTCGGACAATCGAAGCCAGCATCTAATGAAACTTTAAAGATTTTTTCACCAAATTCATTTCGTAAATGGTAATTCCATGTATGATAACGTTTATTGTCGTTTGTATATGGAAAAGGGTTTTGAACCTTCATTACTTTCCCTCCTAAGCCGAGTCAAAATGAAACAAATAAAATCCATTATAACATACTCATAAGGTTGAGATGGAAGGGACACACTAAAGGGGAATTGAAGCAAGGAGGGACAATTATGGCAGAGCGTCAATCACTTGAATCGTATATTACACAAGCGGAACAAGCGGTGGAATATGCGAAAGAACAATTAGACCTTGGCATGAGACAAGAGCATTACAATACGATGGAGTATTCGGATGCTCAGTTGCAATTAGAGCAAGCATATAACGATTTACAAACGATGCAACAACATGCGAATGATGAGCAACGTGAGCAATTAAATAGAGCACGTATGGCAATTCGCCAACTGCAACATCAAATGATTATTACACCGCACTAATAAGGAGTGAATGTAATGGCGAAACGTTCAGATCAAAATAATCCAGAACAAAAAACGCAAAATGGACATAACGCTGAGTTTTCAAATGAACTTGATCCAGTTGTGCAAGTGAAACAGCGTAACAGTAAAAAGGGACAACCTCAAAGATCAAAGCAATCAGAGTAAACCAGGTCGCAATATGACCTGGTTTTATTTTATCCCGCGTTAACGCCCGATTGGTTCAACTAATAATCAGTGGGGGATGAACACCTCCCACTGAATGAAGTTTCACTTTATTATATTACAATAATGTAAGATTTCTGTAAGGTTTGTCGATGGTTGTGAGCCACTTTCTCCAGTAGAGTAAGGAAGGATTAAATTTTATCCCGCATTAACGGGCAGTAAAACTCCCACCTTAAAATTTAGCTGGGCAAAGAAGTTAGGTGGGAGATCAACTGCCCGTAAATGCCCGATTGGTTCAACTAATACTCAGTGGGGGATGAACAAAACCCCTACTGAGTATAGTTTCACTTTATACAAGGAGTTGCTTTATGGGGAACAATATTACAAACAAACGAATTGATGAGTTAGATTACATTCGTGGCTTCGCATTACTGGGGATTATTTTAGTAAATATTCTTGCACTACTTCACATTAAAATTCCAGATCCTAATACAGTGGATGCTAGTTATCAAAGGTTTCTATACTTATTTGTAGAAGGTCGTTTCTTCTCAATCTTCTCATTCTTATTTGGAGTGGGATTCTATATCTTTATCTCTAGAGCGATTGCAAAGGGGGAAAATGGCTATGTCTTATTTTTACGACGCGTAGTGGCATTGTTTATTTTTGGCTACATTCATCAAATGTTTCAACCTGGAGAGGCATTAGCGTTATACGCGATTTGCGGGTTAATCGTTTTACCGTTTTATAAAGCGAAAAAAGAAGTGAATCTAGTACTAGGGCTTATTTTGACAATTACCTTCAGTGTAATGGGAGCTAAAGAATTTTTACCGCTAGGTCTAATTTTATTAGGGCTTGCTGCAGGACAATATCGTGTATTTGAAAATCTCACGCAAAATATAAAGCAAGTTGCTATTTTTACAGGTATTATGTTTGTTTTAAGTGTCGTAGCTGTATGGTATCAATATGGGCATGTTCCTGCTGAACCATTTATAAATATGATACTTGAGAATGAGGATGGGACAATGGATGCTGCAAGCCAATTCTTAAAAATTGGTGTGACAGTTGGACCGATTATTTCAGCTTTCTATGTAGGAACATTAATTTTATTGCTTCAACTAAAACCAGTTCAGACAGTATTAGCACCACTGAAATACTACGGTCGTATGGCTTTAACAAATTATATCGGACAAACTGCAATGATTTTAATTGCAGGTAGTGTATTTAACTTTGCAGGAAACTTAACTTACATGCAAACGTTATATGTGTGTATCGCAATTTATGCGATTCAAATTGTATTTAGTGTAATTTGGATGAAAATCTTTAAAATGGGGCCACTAGAATGGATTTGGCGTGTTATTACGTATTGGACGGTAACACCTTTAAAGAAATAAAGAGAGAAGTGGGCTGTTCCTTTTGTGGAACAGCCCATTTTTATTGTCATCTTTTTCGGTAAGTCGATATTACTTGTCGAATCGCTAATAAAATTTCATTTACCAATGAACCTTACACACTCATCTTTTTAATATTACAAAAGTGTAAGGTAAATGTAATGTTAACAAATAGCAGTTCATCTCCAAAAGGCGCAAAATAGGTAATGGAAAAACAAGCGTAGGAGGATATATATGACGAAACCAGTTGTAGACGTAAAAAACGTTCAAAAAGTGTACGGTAAAAAAGGTGAGAACCAATCACACGCGTTAAAAGGTGTTTCATTCTCAATTCAAGAGGGTGAGTTTGTAGGAATTATGGGACCATCTGGTTCTGGTAAAACGACATTATTAAATGTAATTTCCACGCTTGATAAAGCAACGGGCGGCGTTGTTGAAATTGCGGGTACGGATATTACAAAAATGAAGCAAGGTGAGCTGTCAGATTTCCGTTCACAAAAGTTAGGATTCATCTTCCAAGACTTTAACTTATTAGAGAATTTATCTATTTATGAGAACATTGCACTTCCACTTTCTCTTCAAGGTGTTCCATCACGTAATATTGGACCGAAAGTAGAGAAAGTAGCGGATATGCTAGGGATTACAGAAATACTTCAAAAGTATCCGTCTGAAGTATCTGGTGGACAGAAACAACGTTCAGCAGCAGCACGCGCTTTAGTGCATGAACCTGCAATTATTTTAGGGGACGAGCCAACAGGAGCTCTTGATTCTAAAAATGCAGCGAGTTTACTTGATGCGATGACAAACTTAAATGAAGAACAAGGCGTATCTATTATGATGGTTACTCACGATCCATATAGTGCAAGTTATTGTCAGCGAATTTTATTCATTCAAGATGGTGAGTTATATAAAGAAATTCATCGCGGTGGTACGCGTGAAGAGTTCTATAAAGAAATTTTAGATGTACTTGCAGATTTAGGTACACAAAAAGCGTAAGGAAGGAGGTTCTAGTACATGTTATTCAAACTTTCCATGTCAGGGCTAAAGAGTAAGCTGAAAGATTATATCGTCTTACTTGTCGGCCTTGTCATGTCTATCTCAATTTTTTATATGTTTCAAACGTTAGCGTTAAACGAAGCCTTTCTTAAGGACAATTCTACTATCGGCCAAATTGGATTTGTATTCCAAGCAGGTTCAGTTTTACTAGCTATTATAACGTTCTTCTATATTTTGTATGCGAACTCTTTCTTACTATCTCTTCGCCAAAAAGAGTTTGGTATGTATATGATGTTAGGAGCAAAAAAGCATAAAGTTACATTACTTATGTTTATTGAAACAATCGTATTAGGTGCTGCGTCTCTTGCAATTGGTCTTATAGTTGGTGTAGGACTTGCAGAGGGTATCGGACAGTTATTAATGAAGCAATTAGAATTTGCTGGTAAAGGCTATAAAGCATTTTATTTACCATCAATGACTGTTACTTGCATCTTCTTCTTTGTACTATTTGTATTATCAGCAATTATGAACAGTATTAAGTTATCACGTATTTCTGTACTGCAACTTGTACATGCAGACGCACAAACAGAACGTGTTGCAGTAAAAGGGAAAATGACAGGTTTAGTTGCATTCCTGGCGGTTATTTTATTAGGAATTGGCTATGCATCAATGATTTACATGGAAAAACTAAGAGAAATGGGAATCATTATTGCATTAATTACAACAACAGCTGGTACTTACATGCTATTTGGATCACTCCTTCCAGTCGTTATTAAAAAGTTAAAAAGTAATAAAAAGCGTAGTGAAAAAGGACTTAACGCTTTTACATTTGCACAATTAAACTTCCGTATTAATAGTTTAACAAAGGTGCTTGCGACAGTAGCGATGTTAGTTGCTCTTGGAGCCGGTGCAATTTCAGGTGGTATGGCGTTTAAAAATAATGTTATAAAAATGGTTGATGGTTTCGTAATATATGATTCAGTAGTTCATAATCCAACTGCTGAAGAAAAGAAAGTTTTAGATGGTATTACATTTAAAGAGAAAAGTGAATATCGTTACAAAGTCGATGATAAATACGTTTACTATGTAAAAGAGGATTTAGAGAAAAATCGTCCTTTAGTAAAAGATATGGAAAACATGAAGTCGATGAAGGATTTAGTGAAAACGAAAAAAGTTTCAGAGGAACTACCAGTAGGTGCAGTTTCTAGAGAAATGAATGAAAAAGATGCGAACGCTAAAGAACTTCCACAAGAATGGGACGAGGCTTTCAGAACAATCCAGCCATTCTACGTGCATAAAGATCATGCAATTAAAATTGTAGATCAAAAAATGTATGATACTGTAAATGGTAAAGAAGGAATCGTATTTACTGGAAAAACAGATGATTTTGAGGCACACACAAAAGAATGGAAAAAACTTGACGAGTTGCAACTAGATAAATATAAAAATGTAGCAGCTGAAAGATTAGATAGTAAATATCAAGCTTACGACATGTTCTATGGCGTGGCGAGTGGAACAGTGTTTATGGGATTCTTCCTTGGAATTGCATTCTTAGCAATGATGGCAAGTTGTTTAATGTTTAAAATTCTTTCTGGTGCATCAAAAGATATTACGCGTTATCAAATGCTTCGTAAAATCGGGGTGCGCCGTGAATTATTAACAAAATCAATTTATAAAGAGTTATTCTTAGTATTCCTATTCCCAGCAATTGTAGGTATTGCTCACGTATTAGTCGGTATGAATATTTTCGGATTTATTTTAATCGATCCGTACTTCCGTATTTGGGTACCAATCGTAATTTTCGTAGTTATTTACACGATTTATTACTTCATTACCGTTCAATTGTATAAAGGAATTGTTCTTCCGAAAGAAGATTAATAAAAAACCGAGCGAAACTGCTCGGTTTTTATTATTTTCAGAAAAAACACTTTAATGTTACTAAAATATATAATATTATATAAATAAGTAACATATTATAAAAGTATCAGCAGCTAGAAAATGAAAGGAGGAATCCGATCTGTAGAAAGAAGCTGAATCTGTATCCCCCCATTTCTTTTTTTACCACAACGTATTTGTACAATCATAAATTTCCACATTAAAAATTGTCAGAATCACAGAAGTATATTGTGAAAATAATGGATAAGACATGGAAATCCCATAGCATGATAAGGTAAAATGGACAACATAATGAGAAAATTACCGTTCATAAGATGAGGAGATACATGTATGGAAGTTGTAGAGGCATTAAAAGATATAAGCCAAATTGAGGCTATGAAAAAGTATTTAAAAGAGCACTCGCTGCGAGATTATCTTTTATTTGTTATTGGAATTAACACTGGATTAAAAATTACTGAACTACTTAGTATGAAATTTGAAGAGGTATTAAATGAAGATAAGACTGTTAAAGAGTTTTATTCCCTTCCTGTGAAAGATGAAAAATTTAAACAAGATATTTATTTAAATACAAAAGTAAAAGAAGCTCTTTTAGAGTACGTACAAACTATTGATGCTCAAAGAGAAAATTACGTATTTCAATCTAATAAAACGACAAATTCAATCTCACGCCAACAAGCGTATCGGGTGATCCATAGCGCAGCTGAAGTGGTTGGGATTGTTGGGAAGATTGGAACGAACTCAATGCGAAAAACATTTGGATTTCATGCGTACAAAAGAGGAATAGCGATTGCGTTATTGCAAAAACATTTTCATCACGCGACTCCATCAGAGACACTCAAGTATTTAGGAATCTCAAAAGATGAGAAGTTTAAAACTGAGATTGATGTAGATTTGTAAAAGCCGTAACTAAAAACTTTAGGAGGCGGAAAATATGAATATTAGAGAGAGCGAACTACCGGGCATTGGATGTAAATTTGAAGTGATAACAAAAGGTAATGAAAAAATGGTTATTGTGATTCATGATGATGGCCGAAGAGAAATGTATCATTTTGATGCGGATCATGATGAGAGTATTTCAAGCATTTCTCTTCGTGATTCTGAAGCGAGACAAATTGCGGCAATATTAGGCGGAATGGTATATAGACCGCAAGCGCTAGACACAATTGAGATGGCTTTTGAAGGATTATCAATTGAATGGTTTAAGGTGGAGAATAATGCACCAGTAGTACAACAAACAATTGGTAGCTTACATGTAAGAAAAACATATAACGTAACGATTATTGCTATTTTGAAAAAGAATATGAAGAAATTCTTTAATCCAGGTCCAGACTCTATTATTGAAGCTGGCGATATGCTCGTGTTATCGGGTGAAAGACATGAAGTGAAAAGAATTATTAATGAATTGCTTTCAGCAGGAGGTGATTCATAATCGATGGATACTTTAATCTTTGAAGTTGGAACTGCGTTAGTATTAGTAGCTTTTGCAGCTATCCTCGCTGCAAAGTTAAAGTTTTCGATTATTCCGTTTCTCATTATACTCGGTATGTTAGTGGGGCCTCATGCCCCAGATTTAGGACTTATCGATTTAAGGTTTATTGAAAGCGGAGAAGTTATTTCTTTCCTCGGCCGTGTTGGCGTCATATTCCTCCTATTCTACTTAGGCTTAGAATTCTCAATAAAAAAATTAATTAAATCCGGAAAGTCGATTGCTTTCGGGGGGACTGTCCACATATCGCTTAATTTCATATTAGGTTTACTTTATGGATATGTTATGGGCTTCCCCTTATTAGAAATGTTAATTATTGCTGGGATCATTACAATTTCATCAAGTGCAATTGTAGCGAAAGTAATTGTTGATTTAAGAAGATCTGGTAATAAAGAGACTGAGCTAATTTTAGGGATCATTATGTTTGATGATATCTTTTTAGCTGTATATTTATCAGTCGTTTCAGGGTTAGTACTCGGAGGTGCAACATCCTTTATAGGTGCCCTTGCATCGGTGTTAATCGCAGTAGGGTATATGCTACTATTCTTTGTAATCGCTAGAAAAGCTACGCCGTTCCTAAATAAAGTATTAGATATTTCGTCCAATGAAATTTTTATTATCGTAATATTCGCTGTTTTATTCTTTGTGGCTGGATTTTCAGAAACGATTCATGTTGCTGAGGCAATTGGAGCGTTATTATTAGGGCTCGTCTTTTCTGAAACAGAGCATAGTGATCGAATTGAGCATCTCGTCGTCCCGTTTCGTGACTTCTTTGGAGCCATATTTTTCTTCAGCTTCGGTTTAAGTATAGATCCGTTTTCGCTTGGAGGAGCGGTGTGGTTGGCATTAGGAGCAGTTTTCATTACTCTCATCGGTAATTTTACAGCTGGAATGTTTGCGGGGCGTAAAGCTGGATTATCCCATAAGGCGTCTACGAATATTGGTTTAACGCTTGTATCACGAGGTGAATTCTCCATTATTGTCGCGAATATTGGAATTGCGGGTGGCTTAATGGCAACGATTAAACCATTCTCAGCTCTATACGTTTTAATATTGGCATCGTTAGGTCCTTTATTAACGAAAGAGTCTGGGAGAATATATTCCTTACTAGACAAAATATTTAAATGGAGTGCTAAAGAAAGTGCAAAAAGTAAAAAGGAAGTCGGATAACCCTATAAGGGAACGATTCCATTATTTATAGATTAAAATGTTACAAATACGATTAGAATAAATTCTAATCGTATTTGTGCTATTATCTGAATTTCATCAACTATTAATCAGTTGTCTTCCTATTTAAAAACGACTACAATTTTACTGTTATATATGAACGAAAAAAATAGAATAGGAGGGGAGACTATGCCAAGGAAAGTATGGCTATTAGTAGCTGGGATGATTATTAATGTCACGGGTGCTTCTTTTTTATGGCCTTTTAATACAATTTATTTGCATGATCACCTAGGAAAATCTTTATCAGTGGCCGGAATGGTATTAATGATCAACTCGCTTACTGGTGTAATCGGAAACTTGCTCGGCGGTGTTTTATTTGATAAATGGGGCGGTTATAAATCAATTTTAGTAGGGATTGTCATTACACTCGTATCGATTTTAGGTCTTGTGTTCTTCCACGGATGGCCGTTATATGTTGTGTGGCTAGCATTAATCGGCTTCGGTTCTGGAATGGTCTTCCCATCGATGTATGCGATGGTTGGTACGGTTTGGCCAGAAGGCGGAAGACGAGCGTTTAATGCGATGTATGTTGGACAAAATGTTGGTATTGCGATCGGAACAGCGTGCGGTGGTTTAGTTGCGTCTTATCGTTTTGATTATATTTTCTTAGCGAACTTTATTTTATACTTTGTTTTCTTCTTAATTGCTTTTATTGGATTCCGTGGTATGGAAGACAAAAAAGAGCCAGGAGTGCAAAAGGAAATCGAAACGAAAAAAGGATGGACGCTTACACCTGGATTCAAAGCACTTCTTATTGTGTGTGTAGCATATGCTTTATGCTGGGTTACATACGTACAGTGGCAAGGTGCAATCGCAACACATATGCAAGAATTAAATATTAGCCTTCGTCACTATAGTTTATTATGGACGATAAACGGAGCGATGATTGTTTGTGCGCAGCCGCTTGTTAGTATGCTAATTCGCTGGATGAAGCGTTCTTTAAAGCAACAAATTATGATTGGAATTGTCATTTTTGCGGCGTCATTCATTGTGTTAAGCCAAGCGCAGCAATTTACGATGTTCCTCGTTGCGATGGTGACATTAACAATTGGTGAATTATTCGTATGGCCAGCAGTTCCGACCATTGCAAATATACTTGCACCAAAAGATAAATTAGGATTTTATCAAGGGATCGTAAATAGTGCGGCGACTGTAGGGAAAATGTTCGGACCGGTCGTTGGCGGAGCAATTGTTGATTTATACAATATGGAAGTATTGTTCATAGCAATCATGGTAATGCTTGTAGTAGCGCTTATAGCAGCGAGCATTTATGATAAACGAGTAAAAGTAGAAGAAACAGTAGAAGAAAAAATTGCAGTTTAGTTTGACGGAACATGTAACATGTTTTAGAATATATTTAAATAAAACAACCTTTGGAACAAGGGAGATAGCTCGGCTGTCCTAAGACGAATTCGTTAGTTATTAAGAGTAACGATTAACCGAGAAGCCCTCGCTTCAAGTAAGCTCTTTAGAGGTACTAAGTGGTGGGTAGTTCACATTAACTCATATTTGTAATAACAGTGAGAAGGAGTAGTAGTAATAGAAGCTGGTTTAGAGAGTTGACGGTTGGTGCAAGTCAATCCACGTTTCGTTATGAACTCGCCTTTGAGTTGCAGTTGTGAAACTAATAGTAGCAATTGCCGTTAATCCACGTTACGGATCTAAGCGAATGTATATATTACATTAATTTAGGGTGGTACCGCGGGAATCTATAACCTCTCGTCCCTTTCTAGGGATGAGAGGTTTTTTGTATTTTGGGCGGTGAAAATAAATAGAATTTCAAGGAGGGTATCTCATGAGCTTTAATCATCAAGAAATTGAGAAGAAGTGGCAAGGTCATTGGGAAGAGAATAAAACATTCCGTACGCCAGATGAGACAGAAAAACCAAAATTTTATGCGCTAGATATGTTCCCATATCCATCAGGTGCAGGCTTACACGTAGGTCATCCAGAAGGTTATACAGCGACAGATATTTTATCTCGTATGAAGCGTATGCAAGGATATAACGTTCTTCATCCAATGGGATGGGATGCATTTGGTCTTCCAGCAGAGCAATATGCACTTGATACTGGAAACAGCCCGGCAGAATTTACAGAGCTTAATATTAATACGTTCCGTAATCAAATTAAAGCATTAGGCTTCTCTTATGATTGGGATCGTGAAGTAAATACAACAGATCCAAACTACTACAAGTGGACACAATGGATCTTCCTAAAATTATTTGAAAAAGGCTTAGCTTACGTTGATGAAGTACCTGTAAACTGGTGCCCAGCACTTGGTACAGTACTTGCGAACGAAGAAATCATTGACGGTAAGAGTGAGCGTGGTGGGCATCCAGTTGAACGTCGTCCGATGAGACAGTGGATGTTAAAAATTACAGCTTACGGAGATCGTCTATTAGAAGATCTTGATGAGCTTGATTGGCCAGAAAGCTTAAAAGATATGCAGCGTAACTGGATCGGTCGTTCTGAAGGTGCAGAAGTACACTTCAACATTGACGGTACAGACGAGAAGTTCACGGTTTTCACAACGCGTCCTGATACATTATTTGGTGCAACATACTGTGTGCTTGCTCCAGAACATGCTCTTGTTGCTGAAATTACAACAGCAGAACAAAAAGAAGCTGTAGAAGCTTACATTAATTCTGTAAAAATGAAGAGTGATTTAGAGCGTACAGAACTTGCGAAAGAGAAAACTGGTGTATTCACTGGTGCTTACGCAGTTAACCCAGTAAATGGTGAGAAATTACCAATTTGGATCGCTGACTACGTTCTTGCAACTTACGGAACAGGTGCTGTAATGGCAGTTCCAGCTCACGATGAGCGTGACTATGAATTCGCATCAGTATTCAATCTTCCAATGAAGGAAGTTGTAAAAGGCGGAGACATTACGAAAGAAGTGTACACAGGTGATGGTGCACACGTAAACTCAGCATTCCTTGATGGATTAAATAAAGAAGAAGCAATCGCAAAAATGATTGAATGGCTTGAAGTAACGAGTGCAGGAAATCAAAAAGTAACGTACCGTCTACGTGACTGGTTATTTAGCCGTCAACGTTACTGGGGTGAGCCAATTCCAGTAATCCATTGGGAAGATGGCACAATGACAGCTGTGAAAGAAGAAGAATTACCATTAGTTCTTCCGAAAACAGAAAACATTCGTCCTTCAGGTACAGGTGAATCACCACTTGCAAACATTGAAGAGTGGGTAAATGTCGTTGATCCTGAGACTGGTAAAAAAGGTCGTCGTGAAACAAACACAATGCCACAATGGGCTGGTAGCTGTTGGTACTACCTACGCTACATGGATCCAAACAATAACGAAGCACTTGTAGATCCTGAAAAAGTAAAACAATGGCTTCCAGTTGATATTTATATCGGCGGGGCAGAGCACGCTGTACTTCACTTACTATATGCTCGTTTCTGGCATAAAGTATTATATGATATCGGTGTAGTTCCAACGAAAGAACCGTTCCAACAATTATTCAACCAAGGTATGATCTTAGGTGAAAACAACGAGAAAATGAGTAAATCAAAAGGCAACGTTGTAAACCCGGATGATATCGTAGCAAGCCATGGTGCAGATACACTTCGTCTATACGAAATGTTCATGGGACCATTAGATGCTTCAATTGCTTGGTCTGAAAATGGTCTTGACGGAGCTCGTCGCTTCCTAGACCGCGTATGGCGCCTATTCATTCAAGATAACGGTGAATTAAGTGAGAAAATTACTGATGCACCAAATAAAGAACTTGAAAAAGCTTACCACCAAACAGTGAAGAAAGTAACAGAAGACTATGCAGAGCTTCGCTTCAACACAGCGATTTCTCAAATGATGGTATTCATCAACGATGCATACAAAGCTGAAACACTTCCGAAAGAATATGTAGAAGGTTTCGTAAAAATGATTGCACCAGTTGCACCTCACATCGGGGAAGAACTATGGAGCAAACTTGGATACAATGAAACAATCACATATGCAAGCTGGCCAACATTTGATGAGTTTAAACTTGTGGAAGATGAAGTTGAAATCGTTGTTCAAGTTATGGGCAAAGTTCGCGCAAAACTAACAATGAGTAAAGACGCATCAAAAGAAGAAATGGAACAACTTGCACTTGAAGCAATTCAAGACCAAATTGAAGGGAAAACAGTTCGTAAAGTAATTGTTGTTCCTGGAAAACTTGTTAACGTTGTTGCAAACTAATTAATTATTAATAAAAGCTCAGAGCGTTTATGCTCTGAGCTTTTTTATATGAAAAATAAGTTCAGGATCACCTTCATTAATGAAGAAAGAAGAAAAAGGAGCGGAATTCCAATACAGACAAACACCTATTCTTCTATAGGAAATATGATAAAAAAGGTAGGTTAAATTGAGAAGAAGAGGTGAAAGGAATGAAAGGGATGGACAATAATGCACCACATGGCTTCTTCGGAGGTGGATCGGATAGTTATGGACAAATGATGTTTATGGGAGGAGAGGGTCAACACGGATATGGCGGAATCCCAAGTTGGATGGGAGGAGCAGCTGGCGGATTTCCGACGTCATTGACTGGCATGCAAACTGGAATGCCAACATTAACAGGCGGATTTCCGACATCAGTAGCCGGCGCACAAACTGGAATTCCAGTAGGTGTACCAACTACATTTCCTTCTTTCGTAGGAGGAGCACAAGGAGGAGTGCCTGTAGGAATGCCAACTACATTTCCATCTGTTGTGGGAGGCGTACAAACAGGATTTCCTGTACCTGGCGTTGGTGTTGTAGCAGGTGGAATCGGCGGATTCCCTCAAGGTGTTCACGGTCATCATGTGCATCATGAGCATCACGGTCATCATCAGCACCACGGTCATCATCAGCATCATGGCCATCATCAGCACCACGGTCATCATCAACAACAAGTACATCATCATGGTCACCATCAAATTCATCCGCAGGCTGTCCTTTATCAAACACACCAAGGTCACCATCAGCACCACGGTCATCACGGCCACCATCAGCAACACGGCCACCATCAGCACCACGGTCATCATCAACAACACGGTCACCATCAGCAACAAGTACATCACCAAGGCCACCACCAAATTCATCCGCAAGCTGTTCTTTTCCAAACACACCAAGGTCAACATCATCACCAAGGCCAACACCACCACCAAGGCCAACACCACCATCAAGGCCAACACCACCATCAAGGTCAACACCACCATCAAGGTCAACAGCATCATCAAGGTCAACACCATCACCAAGGTCAACAGCATCATCAAGGTCAACAACAATACCAACAGTATCAGCAACAACAACAGCCTTGGGGAGGTGGAATTGGAGCAGGGACGGCAGCAGGAGCAGCAGCTGGTACTGCAGGAGCAGCAGGACACGCGGGACACGTGGGTCATTAATAGGCCAAAGGAAAAAAGACATAATAAAAAACTGCTAGGAGATCCTAGCAGTTTTTTTCTGCCTCTTGACGTTGGCGTTCGATTTCCGCACGAAGTTGTGGTTCCGGTGCTTGCCATCCTTCTGGTTTTAGAATTTTGCCGTCGCCTTCACGGAAGCGAGGTTTTCCATCAGGGAATAATTTTGCCATGTTTGCGTTATTTACAATTTCGAATCCTTTATCAGGACGTACGCCCATTTCTGCAAACGTTCCGAATGCAAAGTAAATAAGGTCAATCAGTGCATCATATTGATCTTCAACAGTTGTTGCTTCTAGAAATTCTTCTAACTCTTCTTGCATAAAGCTAGCACGAATTTTTGCACGCTCTTCTGTTAGTTTTGTTGGAGTATTTGTCACAGGATGTCCGAACTCTTCATGCATTTTTGCAACAAGTTCGTATCCTTTATCTAAACCTTTTTCGTTTGTCATGTTGTTTCATCCTTTCTCGCTTTGTGCCGAATTTCATTGTAACATAAGGTGATTATGAAATGAAAAGAACATCTTATAGAAATAAGATGTTCGCTCGTTATTCTTCTTTTTTTATTAAAATGGATAAAATAAGGTCGATGCCAAACATACCAACAAGTAGCATTGGTATAACGACAAGTAAATAACGTGTGAAGGAAATATTTTTTAAGTATGTATGAGCAAATAAAAAGACGCCGAGAAATAAAATACCGTTTAAAATAGGTTTTACTAACTTTTTAGACATAAGCTCCCCCGTGAATATCTTTTCTCTCTATATTTGGTAATAAAAAACTCCTCTCTCCGTTGTATCATGCTGGAGAGAGGAGTTCAATCATTTATCATTCAATTACACCAGAATTTGTAATATTTACGCTGTATTTTATATTAATCGGAACATCTTTGTACATACGTCGCCACTCTTCTAACTTGAATGGGCGATAATGTTGCTTATACTTTGCACCTAGCCCGAGAGGATCTACGTTTAAAGATTTAAACTGCTTAATTAATTTGGTAGCCTGTACATCCAATTGTTTTTGGACATTTTTTTCAATGTTTTTTGTGTTCTTGTTATTTTCTAAGTTAATTTGCTTCGATAATTCTTGAATACGTGCATCAAGATGAACGTGAATGAAAAAAGAAGGCTTCCCGTTTTTAATTTTTATATCGTAAGTTGGAACAGAACGAATATTATTAATCATTACGTACGCAGAATCCGTTTTAAATTCGTGTGAATCTAATTTGTGTTTCTCTAATAGTCCTTTAAATATGAACATATCTTTTTCAGCGATTTTACCGATATATTTATCCTTTTTAAAAAGACCAATTCCGTTGATTTTTATTTTATCACCATGCTTCTTTAGAATGGGAATATAGTAGTCTTGCCCTTCTTGATAATAACGGAATGCTCCTATATGCAGGTTATCCTTTGGTAAAGGACCGGTCTCCATATTATGTTCTAACAATTTTTTTATATAAATTGCAACGTTGTATGAAGTCGTATATTTCCCTTTTAAAAGTTCAGTACCATTCCCCTCTAATAAGCCAACATATAAAGCGTTCCCTATATTCACATCTCGAAGTAATGTATCGAATGAAGTAGACATTCCTTTTTTGGCAAGTCTTATAGTATATAGAGCGACACGCATTTGTCCGCTAGCAAAGGGTTGAGAAGACTCTAAAGATGTGTCTGCTTTTACTTGTTTTACCGCATTTGCGCTACCTTCAAAAACTTGAACTTTATTTCCCTTTTTCTGAATGGGACAAACGAATGTCACTTTTACTTTATTATCTTTTGCTACATCAAAAACCGTTCCTTGAATAAGTTGTACATCATCGATAATATTTTTTTGTAAACATCCAGTTAGACTGAAGAATGTTATACAAGAAATAAGTATTAATTTGCTTTTGATTTTTTCCATTTTCTTTTCACCCACACAATAATAAATAGGATAGGGATGTATACATACATGAGCCAAAAACTAGCTTTTCCGGAATTACTAATAAAAGTATTAATGTCATGTCTGTTTGTTAAAAGCTGTGAAACAATGAGAGTAATAAGGATGAAAGCGATTAGGACACCTCTTTGTTTTACGCGAAATATTTCATGAGTTCCTCTTGTTGCCGCCCATAACGGAAGGATAAAACTTGTAATAATAGTAAGCGCATAGCCTGAAATCGCAATATATTCCAGCCTTTCTATGAACGGTAATTGGATTACTTGGGTCATAGAAAGTTGTGACCATATCGTTTTTAACAATTGTTTCTCACTAAAAAATGCAAAGGCTAAAAGGGTACTAAATAAATATAGAAGATTTGAAAATAATGCTCCGTATTGAGCGAATTTATGAGATTGCTTCGGATTTTTCACAAATGGATAAACCATGAGATAAATTTCAAACCCTGTCATACTGTAGATTGACAGATTGGCGGCTTTTAAAATATCTGAAAAAGAATGTGTGAACACAGGTAGTAAATTAGACAAATGTGAGTATTTCAAAACGAATAGACTAAGAAATAAATATCCCAATGTACCGCCAACTGAGATGACGCAAATACCAGTAATGACACGGAATCCAGAAGAAATAATGTAGTAGCTAGCTAAGCATAAAAAGATTGTTAACATCCAAGTTGACGCGGTAGGAAACATCCATACTTGAATAATCTCAACATATGTTCGAATGACGGAAATACTGATGGCTAAAAAATAAGTCATAAAGATGAGAGTAACGCCGTTTCCTAGCCATTTTCCAAATGTTTGTCGATGTAAATCAACTAAGTTTCCGTTTGTTTCTTTTAATAAAAAATACATCATCCATATAAGAATATGGATACAAATTCCTATAATTAGAACACCTATCCAGCCGTCGTATCCGGCGGCTTTTGCAATAATTCGAGCGAATCCAAGAACACCAGCACCAAACTGTGCACTGTGAATTAAGAAGAAAACAAAGATAGGAGATATTTGATATTTTTCTTGAACTTTACTCATCAATGCACCTCATTTCTTAATCATCAAAATCGGATCTATGTTTTGTTGAAATCCCTTTTGCAGATTTTTTTACATGTTGTGGCCTTGCTTGTACATCTCTTGTATCGATCATTGTTAATGGGAAGCGAATCCAAGAGTCTTTAACGGATTGTTGTCTTGTCGGATAAAACAAAGCGTACGGTTTACGTAAGGATGTAAGTCTAAATAAATGGGTAAATAAAAAGATAAATCCAAGAGAAATCCCGAAAAGTCCTCCTATTTCGGCAAATATGAGAAATGGGAAACGGAGTAATCGAACCGCATTACCCATTTTATAAATAGGCGTAATAAAAGAAGCCAGTGCTGATAATGCAACGATAATTAATAAAATATTACTCGTTAAACCAGCTTGGACAGATGCCTGTCCGATTACGATACCTCCTACAATACCGAGTGTTTGACCGACCTTCATCGGTAATCTCGCGCCAGCTTCTCTTAATAAATCGATGGCAAGTTCTAAGAAGAGTGCTTCAATTAAAGGTGGAAACGGTACTTGCGCCCTTGATAAAATTAACGTTTCCAATAAATCACTAGGAACTAATTCATAGTGATAGTTTAAAGTGGCAACATATAATGGTGTCGCGCAAATTGAGAATAAAACAGCGATTAGCCGTAAAATTCTTGAAAATGTAGCGTATAACCAAGAAACGTTATAGTCTTCTGGCGAAATGAAAAAATCAAAATATGATACAGGAGTTAAGAGGACACTTGGAGAACCATCAACAAAAATAGCGATTTTACCATCAATAAGTGCTTTTGTAACTCTATCAGTGCGTTCTGTATTGATATAGAGAGGGAAAATTGATTTTTCCCCCATCAATTCTTGTATATAAGCACTATCATTAATTTGATCATATTCAAGAGCCCGTAATGATTCCTCTAGAAAATCTACATTATCTTTCTCAGCTAGATTATTTAAATACATCATAACGACTTTCGTTTTTGAAAACTCTCCGATAATCATCTCTTTCGTTTGGAGATCTAAAACAGGAAGGCGTTTTCGGACTAAATTAATGTTTGTATCAATATCTTCTACAAAACCTTCTTGAGGACCAATAACAGTCGATTCATTTAAAGGAGGAGTTGGTGCACGATAATTATCAATTGCAATATTCGCGAGCATACACTTTTGATCTTGCTGATTTAATTGAATAATTGCATGCCCTTTTAAAACCATGTCCTCAATCTTTTGTAAATCGTTTGTAATTGTAATGCCGCTCATTGGAATATGTTCTTTTAATACTTCGAATGAAGTGTTAGGGTGTTCTAAAAGTGTTGGCATTAAATATTTTTGTAACTTCTCACCATCAAGTGAAGGACGATAGTAAGAAATCCAATAAGGCATCGTTTCATCGTCAGATGTATGGTAATTAACAAAATCACTAGACTGTTTTAGCTTCTCTATTAACTCTTGTAGAGAATGAATATGGTCTTTTTCTGGCTTCGAAAAATCATAAATACTATTACTTCCAGAACTTTGTTGTGTATTTTGAGAAGAGTCGTCTTGCTCAGATTTTTGTTGTTTCTTTTGAGAAGAATCATCCTGTTTAGAACCTTGCTGTTTCGGTTGAGAAGAGTCGTCTTGCTCAGATTTTTGTTGTTTCTTTTGAGAAGAATCGTCTTGCTCAGATTTTTGTTGTTTCTTTTGAGAAGAATCATCTTGCTCAGATTTTTGTTGTTTCGGTTGAGAAGAATCATCTTGCTCAGAGTTTTGCTGTTTCGGTTGAGAAGAACCATCTTGCTCAGAGTTTTGCTGTTTCGGTTGAGAAGAATCATCTTGTTCAGAGTTTTGCTTTTTTGGTTGAGAAGAATCATCCTGTTTAGAACCTTGCTGTTTCTCCTGAGAAGAATCATCTTGCTCAGATTTTTTTTGTTCACTATTTTTACCTGTATTGTGTTTCATACTTCTAGTCTGTTCTTTGTTTTCATCCTCTTGATTACTAGATTGCTGTTTCGGATTATTATCTGCTTCTTTTGTTTCTGTTGAATTTGATTTTTTCTTTTTACGTAACCAATTCCAAATCATATGTATGCCCTCTTTGATTGTGTAATATAGTGCTATTTTGTGGCTAATTTTGTATATTATTCATTTATTTATGAAAAGAAGGAGGAGATTGGTTTACATAGTAAAAAATCCTTTAGTAAGCAGTTCATAATATGACGGGAAGAAGGCGAGTCTGTGCAAATTGTAAAAAAGGAGAAGTTTGTTTTAAAAGAGTTTGTGTTTGAAAATGGTAGAGAGATTCCTGTTCAAATGGGGTATGAAACGTATGGTACTTTAAATAGAGAAAGATCAAATACGATTTTGGTTTGTCACTATTTTAGTGCAACAAGTCATGCGGCAGGAAAATATACAGTGCATGATGAGGGGGCTGGTTGGTGGGATGGATTAATTGGACCTGGGAAAGCAATTGATACAAATAAATATTTCATTATATGTACTGATAACCTTTGTAATGTACAAGTGAAGAACCCATATGTGATTACAACGGGACCAAAATCGATAAATCCGATGACTGGTTTTGAGTATGCGATGGATTTTCCAGTTTTCACATTTTTAGATGTAGCACGGATGCAATATGAGTTAATAAAAGATATGGGGATTGCTAAGTTACATGCGGTAATGGGGCCATCGGCAGGTGGGATGATTGCGCAGCAATGGGCTGTTCACTATCCTCATATGGTAGAACGAATGATTGGAGTTATTACGAATCCGCAAAATCCAATTATAACGTCGGGAAATGTAGCGCAAAATGCGATCGAAGCAATTCAGCTTGATCCAGATTGGAAAGGCGGAAAGTACGGAGAGGCGCAACCAATGAAGGGGCTTCATTTAGCGAATAAAATGATGTTTATGAATGCATTTGATGAACATTTTTATGAAACAGCATTCCCGCGGAACAGTATAGAAATGGAACCTTATCAACAATTTTCTGTATTAACATCATTTGAGAAAGAGATAAATAAAGTGACATGTAAAAGTATAGATTTAGTAGATGCAAATTCATGGATGTACACTGCGAAAGCAGTCTTATTACATGATATTGCACATGGTTTTTCTTCCTTAGAAGAGGCTCTTTCTAAGATTGAAGCGAATGTACTCATGATTCCATGCAAACAAGATTTACTTCAACCATCTCGTTACAATTATAGAATGGTAGATGTTTTGCAAAAGCAGGGGAAGTACGCAGAAGTATATGAAATAGAAAGTATAAATGGGCATATGGCAGGAGCGTTAGATGTTCATTTATTTGAAAAGAAAGTGTATGAGTTTTTAAATCGGAAAGTAGCTAGTTTTGTGTAGAAAATAATTAATGTGGAAAAGGTGCATTGTTTATAATAGGCACCTTTTTTACATAATTTGCAGACGGAAAATATATGAAGCGATTGATAAACCAAAGAAAGCTATACTAAGTAATAGAAATAAGAATGACATTTCTTGAGGGGATTTTATCTTTTTATTATTTTTCATACTAAGAGCAATGACCGCAGAAATTAAGAAAATGATACCCATAATGAAAAGAAAAAGTGTCATTTTAACTGGCTCCTTTCATAAAACAAGTATATTGAGGATACAATGCACGAGTTATGTTTGTAAAGAATAAGTTTTGCGAGAAAATTGAGAAAAAAATTCTCGGTTCTTTGCGTTCTTTCTTTCGCATGCTAAAATTGATTAGAAATGGTTGTTTAAAGAAGAAACTAAAGGGTTTATTGTATATAAGGAGGAACGACATATGACAGAAGTTAAAACAATTACTACAGAAGAAGTGCAAGAGCGTTTAGAAAATGGAGAAACGTTATTTTTAGTAGACGTAAGGGAAGATGAAGAAGTAGCGGCAGGGAAAATTCCAGAAGCTGTACATATTAAAATGGGTGATATTCCAAATAAAGTAGATTTCTTTGAGAAAGAGAATGAATATATCTTTATTTGTCGTTCGGGAATGCGCAGTGAAAATGTATGCCATTATTTAAATGAACAAGGATTTAAAACAGTGAACATGGTTGGCGGTATGCTTCAATATGAAGGGGAAACTAAATAAGTAGTTGAAAAAACTTGAAACGTGTTTGTTTCAAGTTTTTTTCTTTTGCATACAGTGTATAAAAGGGGGATAGGTAAATGGGGATTAACATGCGTAAAGTAAAAATTATAAATAATACAGGAGCAGTTAATGTCGGTGACTGTTATGATATCTCACCTTTAGCTGTGGCAAAAATATATGCTGGTGCTGGAGGATCGAGTGCGGCTGTTTTTTTTAATGGGAAACGACAGCCAGAAGCTGTGATTAGAACATCAGTGTTTCTTCCGCCATTAGCGACGAGTACACGTACATTAGGTGCATAAAGGAAAGGTAGAGTGTAAGTATGCCTGCACGTATTAAAGAATTTATTATCGTTAATAATACCGGGAATATATTTACAGGGGATAATTTGAGGGATACTTCATTTACTGCTTCGAAATCGTATAGTGGTTCAATGGGGTGCACTTGGATTGACGTTGTTACAGTAATAGGGACGGAGACGAAGCTTTGTTTACAGCCGGGAGATTCGGTGACGACAACATATACACGAGGAACTCCTGCTGGTACTGTAACGGGAACAAATATGGGGCAAGGTGCAAATGTGTCGAGTATATCGCAAGCTGTCCCGAATACAGATAATATGGATTCAGTAGCTGGACTCCCTTAAGAAATTAAGGGAGTTTTTATTATTTAAAATAAAAATAGTCTTTGAGATTGTTTTTGTAAATACATATTAAGAAGAGGTTTGTTTAAAGTAAAAAAGATGGTGTGTAGGTGGTGAAAGTGTGAAAGAGCGCGATAGACAAAATTCATTAAACTCTAATTTCAGAGTTTCACCAAATCTTATTGGACCTACCTTTCCTCCCGTTCCAACGGGATTTACTGGCATTGGGATTACTGGTCCAACCGGTCCACAAGGCCCGACAGGCCCACAAGGACCAAGGGGATTTCAAGGTCCGATGGGGGAGATGGGCACGACAGGACCTCAAGGAGTGCAAGGGATTCAAGGATCAGCTGGACAAATGGGTGCAACAGGACCAGAAGGACAGCAGGGACCACAAGGATTAAGGGGACCACAGGGAGAAAGTGGAGCGACAGGACCTCAAGGAGTGCAAGGGTTACAAGGTCCAATTGGTCCAACCGGAGCGACTGGGGTACAAGGCTACAGGGGATACAGGGATTGCAGGGGCCGATTGGAGCTATTGGGCCAGAGGGACCTCAAGGAATTCAAGGAGTGCAAGGGGTACCGGGTGCAACTGGTTCACAAGGAATACAAGGACCTCAAGGGATACAAGGCCCACAAGGACCAAGTGGAAATACAGGAGCAACAGGAGCGACTGGTCAGGGGGTAACCGGATCGACAGGAATAACAGGTCCAACAGGGGGAACGGGACCTTCTGGAGGACCTCCTGGTCCGACGGGGCCAACTGGTGCGACAGGTCCGGGGGGTGGACCGAGTGGAAGTACAGGTGCGACGGGAGCAACCGGAAATACAGGGGCAACAGGAAGTACAGGGGGAACTGGAGCAACGGGAAATACAGGTCCGACTGGAAGTACAGGAGCACAGGGCTTACAAGGAATTCAAGGTATCCAAGGGCCAATTGGCCCAACAGGTCCAGAGGGGCCACAGGGAATTCAAGGTATTCTTGGTCCGACGGGAGTAACTGGTGAGCAAGGGATCCAAGGTGTTCAGGGGATTCAAGGAATAACGGGAGCAACCGGAGATCAAGGTCCACAAGGTATACAGGGAGCTATAGGACCTCAAGGTATAACAGGAGCAACCGGAGATCAAGGTCCACAAGGTATACAAGGAGTACCGGGTCCAACGGGAGAAACGGGACCACAAGGAGTTCAAGGAATTCAAGGCCCGATGGGAGATATAGGACCAACAGGACCAGAAGGCCCAGAAGGACTTCAGGGTCCGCAAGGAATCCAAGGAGTGCCAGGGCCAGCTGGAGCAACAGGTCCAGAGGGCTCACAAGGAATCCAAGGAATACAAGGGCCAATAGGAGTAACAGGTCCAGAAGGTCCACAAGGAATTCAGGGAATACAAGGGATTCAAGGTGTAACAGGGGCAACCGGAGCACAAGGAGCAACTGGAGTTCAAGGTGTTCAAGGGAATATAGGAGCAACAGGTCCAGAGGGCCCGCAAGGAGTGCAAGGTGCTCAAGGAGCAATTGGTCCAACAGGTCCGATGGGGCCACAGGGAGTGCAAGGAATCCAAGGAATACAAGGACCAACGGGTGCACAAGGAGTGCAAGGTCCTCAAGGAATTCAAGGAATCCAAGGGCCGACAGGAGTAACTGGAGATACGGGTACGACAGGGGTGACAGGGGAAGGGACTACAGGAGCAACTGGAGTAACTGGTCCAACAGGTGTAACAGGTCCATCAGGAGGACCAGCCGGACCGACTGGCCCAACAGGTGTAACAGGTCCGACGGGAGTGACAGGTCCATCCGGTGGACCACCTGGTCCGACAGGAGCGACAGGTGTAACGGGAGGAGTAGGAGATACGGGAGCAACAGGGGCGACAGGTGTGACCGGAGCAACGGGAGAAACTGGTACAACCGGAGGAACAGGGCTGCAGGGTCCACAAGGAATCCAAGGAGTACAAGGAGACATAGGCCCAACCGGTCCGCAAGGTGTTCAAGGTCCACAAGGTATCCAAGGTATAACGGGAGCAACGGGAGATCAAGGTCCGCAAGGAATTCAAGGCCCGCAAGGAATTCAAGGCCCAACCGGTCCCCAAGGAATTCAAGGAGCACAAGGCCACAAGGGATACAAGGAGCAACGGGAGCAACCGGAGCACAGGGACCGCAGGGAATTCAAGGGATACAAGGAATCCAAGGTCCGACCGGTCCGCAAGGCCCAACTGGCATTCAAGGAGTGCAAGGGGAAATAGGTCCAACCGGTCCTCAAGGAGTGCAAGGCTTACAAGGTCCACAAGGCCCAACCGGGGACACGGGAGCGACCGGTTCACAAGGCCCCCAAGGAATTCAAGGTCCAACGGGAGTCACAGGAGCAACAGGGCTACAAGGAATTCAAGGCCCACAAGGAATTCAAGGTCCAACGGGAGTCACGGGAGCAACAGGGCTACAAGGAATCCAAGGTCCAACGGGTGCCACTGGAGCAACCGGTTCACAAGGTCCAACCGGGGACACGGGTCCAACAGGAGCTGGAGCAACCGGAACAACAGGAGCGACCGGGGTGACTGGAGTTAGTACAACTGCAACGTATGCATTTGCGAATAATACATCAGGAACCGCTATTTCCGTGTTATTAGGCGGTACGAATATCCCATTACCAAACAATCAAAATATTGGACCAGGAATAACCGTTAGTGGTGGAAATACTGTATTTACAGTTGCGAATGCAGGGAATTATTATATAGCCTATACAATTAATCTAACGGCAGGATTACTTGTAAGTTCTCGTATAACTGTAAATGGCAGTCCGCTTGCGGGAACGATAAACTCCCCGACAGTGGCTACTGGTTCATTTAGTGCACCAATAATTGCTAACTTGCCTGCTGGAGCTGCTGTTAGTTTGCAACTATTTGGATTAGTTGCAATAGCTACATTATCTACAACAACGCCAGGAGCTACTCTAACTATTATTAGATTAAGTTAATAAGTAGAAAACCTTGGAACTTTTATGTTTCAAGGTTTTTTTATCCCAGTATTTGAGAGTCATCTTTGCTAATCAGAGGGGAATTGATAACCTCCTATTGTTTAAAGTTTCACTTTATTCACCTTAGCGAAAACATCGCAGTTCGAAAATATATTATAATAGAATGAAAAGAAAGAAATTTGGCAGAAAGGGAGGGTGTCGATGCAGGAGAAGGTTAAAGATTTTTTTGGACGCCCACTTCAAGATTTACGCATATCTGTCATTGATCGTTGCAATTTTAGATGTACATATTGTATGCCAGCGGAAGTATTTGGGCCTGATTATGCTTTTTTGAAAGATGAGTTTTTACTAACGTTTGATGAAATTGAGCGTTTGGCAAAAGTGTTTGTTAGCATCGGTGTACGAAAAATTAGAATTACTGGTGGCGAACCACTGCTTCGTAAAGATTTAACAAAACTTATTGCACGTCTTGTGAAAATTAATGGATTAGTAGATATAGGATTAACGACAAATGCTATTCATTTAACGAAACAAGCAAAGGCATTAAAAGAAGCTGGATTACATAGAGTAAATGTTAGTTTAGATGCAATAGATGACGATATATTTAGGAACATTAATGGTCGAAATATTAATACGAAACCTGTGATTAAGGGAATTAAAGCAGCGAAAGAGGCGGGGCTGGAAGTAAAGGTAAATATGGTTGTGAAAAAAGGGATGAACGATCATCAAGTACTTCCAATGGCTGCGTATTTTAAAGAGCAAGGAATCCCGCTTAGATTTATTGAGTTTATGGATGTTGGTAGTACGAATGGATGGAATTTCGACCAAGTGGTTACAAAACGAGAATTGATCGAGATGATTCATAGGGTGTATCCGCTTGAGCCAGCTGAAGCGCATTATTTCGGTGAAGTTGCGAAGCGATATCGGTACGTTGGAACAAATGTTGAAGTCGGTTTTATTACTTCTGTTTCTGAGTCATTTTGTTCCTCTTGTACGAGAGCGAGAATTTCAGCAGATGGAAAGTTTTATACTTGCTTATTTGCGACAGAAGGATTGGATGTAAGGAAACTTCTTAGAGGAAATCTTTCGGATGATGAGTTATTAAGCGTTATACAAGATGTGTGGGTGAATAGAAAAGATAGGTATTCGGATGAACGGACAGAAGAAAGTGCAAAGAATCGTCCGAAAATTGAAATGTCTTATATAGGAGGATAAGAAGGGAGGCTATTGTATGCAGGAGCGATATTCAAGACAAATATTATTTTCTGGTGTTGGAGAAGAAGGACAGCGAAAAATAAGAGGGAAGCATGTGCTTATTATCGGCGCTGGTGCTCTCGGGGCAGCAAATGCAGAAGCAATTGTTAGAGCAGGTGTTGGTAAAATAACGATTGCGGATCGTGATTATGTAGAATGGAGCAATTTACAAAGGCAACAATTATATACAGAGGAAGATGCGAAACATTATAAGCCGAAAGCGATAGCGGCAGCAGAACATTTAAAAGCTATTAATTCTGAAGTAGAAATTGTACCGGTTGTAACCGATGTAACGGTTCAAGAAATGGAAGAGTTAATTAAAGGTGTAGATTTAATATTAGATGCGACGGATAATTTTGAAACGCGTCTTCTTATTAATGATATATCCCAGATGTATAACGTTCCGTGGATATACGGAGGGTGCGTTGGAAGCTACGGAGTAACTTATACAATCTTGCCTGGAAAAACGCCATGTTTTCGATGTTTAATGGAACATCCAGCGAGCGGAGCGACATGTGATACGGCGGGTATTATACAACCAGCAGTGCAATTAGTAGTTGCGCATCAAATAACGGAAGCTTTAAAAATATTAGTAGAAGATTTTGAGGCACTTCGTGAAACGATGCTATCATTTGATCTTTGGAATAATCAACAGATGGCATTTAAAGTGAATAGACAGAAAAAGGATACATGTTTATCTTGTGGAAAGCTACGTACATATCCGAGCTTAACATTTGAAGCACAAACGAAAACAGAAGTATTATGTGGACGAAATACAGTTCAAATCCGTCCAGGTGTGCGACAGGGGTTTAATTTAGAAGAAATTAAAAAGCGCTTACAAAAAAGTGTGGATGTAAAGGAAACGCCTTATTTATTATCATTTCCGGTGGAAAAATATCGTTTTGTTTTATTTACAGATGGTAGAGCGTTTATTCATGGGACGAATGATATGAATGTGGCGAAACGCCTATATGCAAGATATATAGGGTGAACCTAAAGGAGAGTCCTTTAGGTTCAGAGGGAAAAGATAGTATTAAGAATTTCTAATATAATCTCCATTTTTTCCGCCTGTTTTTTCAAGTAAGTACGTTTCGCCAATAATCATGCTTTTATCAACAGCTTTACACATATCGTACACGGTAAGAGCGGTAGCGGAAGCAGCTGTTAAAGCTTCCATTTCAACGCCGGTACTACCTTCTGTTTTAACTTTTACTTCAATAAGTAGTCGATATTGTTCTTCTGACTGTTTCCAATCGAAAGAAACATCAACACCTTTTAACAATAAAGGATGGCACATTGGGATAATATCAGAAGTGCGTTTTGCAGCCATAATGCCTGCAATTTGTGCAACAGCCAATACATCACCTTTACCAATTTCATTGTGAGAGATTTTGTCAAAAATTTCTTTCGTAACGAGAATGCTAGAGCATGCAATTGCTGTTCGAACGGTTACTTTTTTGTCGCTTATATCAACCATTTTAGCGCGCCCTTGGTCATTGAAATGTGTGAATGAAGACATGGAATTCCTCCTTGAAGTAATTACGATTTAATATATAAAGTGTAATCGAGATTAGATATTTTGCAAATATGAGGTGAGAAACAATGGTAGAAAAACGAATCCCGATTCAAGTTGTTGAGGCAGTAGAGCGGGTTATGAAATACGCTAAGCATGGTGAAGTAGAAGAAGTTTTTATTACAGAAAGTTATGGGAGGATTCTTGGGGAGGATGTTGTCTCAGATCACGACGTTCCTCACTTTGATCGTTCTCCTTACGACGGTTTCGCAATTCGAGCAGAAGATACGAAGGAAGCGAGTCAAGAGCATCCGGTTGAATTTGAAGTAATAGGAGAAATCGGAGCAGGTTCTGTTTTTTTAGAAGAAGTAGGAGCTTTTCAGGCGGTTCGTATTATGACAGGAGCAGCTATTCCAGAAGATTGCAATGCAGTCGTAATGCTAGAGTTGACGGAAGGATTCGAGAAGAACGAAAGTACATATATGAAGTTGAAACGCTCTTTCCAAAATGGTGACAATGTGTCATTTAAAGGAGAAGATATAAAACAAAATCAAGTCCTTGTTAACAAAGGTATTGTAATCAATCCAGGTGTTGCCGCACTGTTAGCGACGTTTGGATATAGCACTGTGAAAGTTGTAAAACAGCCTGTTGTTGGTATTGTAACGACAGGAAGCGAATTACTAGAAGTGCATGAGCCGCTAGAGCCAGGCAAAATTAGAAATAGTAACTCTTATATGATTGCAGCTCAAATTATGAAAGCCGGCGGGAAAGTTCGTTATTATGGCCAACTTGCCGATGAGTTAGATGCATGTTTTACAGCTGTTCAATCAGCGGTGGATGAAGTTGATATTTTAATTACAACAGGCGGTGTGTCGGTAGGAGATTATGATTATTTACCGGCTATTTATGAAAGATTACAGGCGAATGTACTTTTTAATAAAATAGCGATGAGACCAGGAAGTGTAACGACGGTAGCTGAAGTTGATGGAAAGTTACTTTTCGGTTTATCAGGGAATCCGTCAGCTTGTTATGTAGGCTTTGAATTATTTGTGCATCCAATTATAAAAACGTATTTGTATGTGAAGGAACCTCACGTATATAGGGCAGACGCTATTTTGCAAAAAGATTTTCCGAAACCAAATCCGTTTACTCGTTTTGTAAGAGCGAAAGCGAGCATTGTTAATGGGGCACTACAAGTGACGCCGGTCGGTTTAGATAAATCGAGTGCGGTATCTTCACTTGCAGATGCGAATGCTTTTATCGTATTGCCCGGAGGAACGAGGGGATTTGAAGCAGGGATGAAAGTATCTGTATTATTGTTAGAACACTCTGAGGGATGTGATTGGCCATGGGCAACGCCTCTTCAATCTTACAAATAGTAGGGTATCAAAATAGCGGGAAAACAACACTTGTAGAGAAAATTGTGCATGCATTAGCCGAAAGCGAAATGAAAGTTGCTACAATTAAGCATCATGGTCATGGTGGTTTTCCTGAAGTAGCGCAAAAAGATAGTGAAAGGCACCGAAAAGCTGGTGCTGTCGTAAGTAGTGTAGAAGGCGCTGGATTACTATCTCTGTCTTCATTACGAGATGAATGGTCCTTGCAAGAAATTATCCGCTTGTACGAATTTTTTGAAGTGGATATGATTTTAATAGAGGGCTATAAAGCTGAGAAATATCCAAAAGTAGTGTTACTTCGTTCTGCGGAAGACATTGAACTTTTACATAAGGTAGAAAACGTAGTAGCAATTATTACGTGGGATAATGTCCTGTCAAATTTAAGAGAAGACTATAAAGTATTTCATATAACAGAAGAAAAATTGTATGTAGACTGGTTTTTACAAACGGTTAGGAGTGCAAAATGATAAATACGTATTATGAAGTAATTGATACAGAAATCTCGATTGAAGAGGTGGCAAAGAAAGTAATTCGACGTGAATGCGGTGCTGTTACAACATTTATTGGAACGGTTAGGGAGTTTACGAAAGGGCGTCGTACATTATACTTAGAGTATGTTGCTTATAAGTCGATGGCAGAAAAGATGCTACAGAAAATCGGCACAGAAGTGAAGGAGAAATGGCCTGGTACACATGTTGCGATTACACATCGCATTGGCACGTTGCAAATTTCTGATATAGCGGTTGTTGTTGCTGTATCAACGCCGCATCGTAAAGAGGCCTATGAAGCAAATGAATATATTATGGAGCGTATTAAGCAAATTGTTCCGATTTGGAAAAAGGAGTTTTGGGAAGATGGCGACTCATGGATTGGTGATCAATTAGAAAAGACACCATATCCAGCAGGAGAGCCTGGGAAGGAGCTATAAATATGATTCGAGTATTGTTATTTGCGAACTTGCAAGAAGAAGCAGGAACAAGTGAATTACAAATAGAGAAAGAAAATATTACGGTTGCAGAGTTAAAAGATATTGTCGCGAAGGAATATAATGTACCAGTATCAGCACCAATTATGGTTGCGATTAATGAAGAATATGCAAATGAAGATGATACGATACAATCTGGTGATGTAGTTGCACTCATACCACCAGTGAGCGGTGGTTAATATTGGATTTATTAAAACGACTTTCCTGAATAGGGGAAGTCGTTTTTTTTATGGGCGTTTTGAGAACACTAATTTATAGAACAAGGAGGGCATTATGAAAAAAATATGTGTAATGATGACGATGATATGTTCTATCTTTTTCTTTTCTCCAAGCTATTCTTGGGCGAAAGAGTCGAAGGAACAGCTTTTAGAGAGTGCGTTACTTAATAGGTACTATTCAGTTATAAGGCAAGCGACAGAAGATCAATATGAATGTGATTCAGTTATAAATATAAAGCGTCTAGGTAAGAAAGATGAGTTTGTTCCTAGATTTGAAGTAACTCTACAATTTCTTACATTTCAAGGTGCACATAATCCGCCGAATGACAAAGTTACACTTACTTTGGAAGACAATTTAGACCACATAAAGATAAAGAAAGTAGAGCGAGAAAAAAATGTGTCTAGTGAGATTGCAGAAAAGGTTTGCGCACGAGCGAAGGAAAAAATGAAAGCACACTCTAATGGTGTAGAGCGATAACTGATGATATTTAGTAAAGAAAGGTAATGAGCAATGGATATACTTTTAGCGATTTTACCAGCTATATTTTGGGGGAGTATTGTGCTATTTAACGTGAAACTCGGCGGAGGACCGTATAGTCAAACGCTCGGTACAACATTTGGTGCACTTATTTTCTCGGTTGTTGTTTATATTTTTGTGAAGCCAGTATTAACTCCTACTGTTATTGGAGTTGGAATTGTATCAGGTTTATTTTGGGCACTTGGTCAGGCGAATCAATTAAAAAGTATTGATTTAATGGGTGTTTCGAGGACGATGCCAATTTCAACAGGACTTCAATTAGTTGCGACGACTTTATTTGGAGTCATCGTATTTCATGAGTGGTCCACGACAATATCAGTCGTCCTTGGAGTTTTGGCGCTCGTTTGTATTATTATCGGTGTTATTTTAACATCACTTCAAAGTGAAGAAGAAAAGAATGCAGAGCAAGCAGCAAATTTTAAAAGGGGCATCATAATTTTATTAATTTCAACAGTCGGTTATTTAGTTTACGTAGTAGTTATTAGGCTATTTAACGTAGATGGTTGGTCGGCTTTATTACCACAAGCAGTTGGTATGGTGTTAGGAGGCATTTTACTTACCTTTAAACATCATCCATTTAATAAATATGCGATACGAAATATTATTCCAGGATTAATTTGGGCAGCTGGAAATATGTTTTTATTTATTTCACAGCCGCGTGTCGGGGTTGCAACAAGCTTTTCACTATCACAAATGGGAATTATTATTTCGACGCTTGGCGGGATTCTTATATTAGGTGAAAAGAAAACGAAACGTCAATTAACAGGTATCGTTGTTGGTATCGTTTTTATTATCGCAGCCGGAATTATGTTAGGGGTTGCAAAAGGATAAGGAGGCATTGAAATGTATAGTGATTTAGAAGGGAAAGTCGTCGTTATTACAGGATCAGCAACTGGTTTAGGTAGAGCGATGGGAGTACGATTTGCTAAGGAGAAAGCGAAAGTGGTTATTAACTATCGCTCACGAGAGTCAGAAGCGAATGATGTGTTAGAAGAAATTAAAAGAGTAGGCGGAGAAGCGATTGCTGTAAAAGGTGATGTGACGGCAGAGGCAGATGTTGTGAATCTCATTCAATCTGCTGTGAAAGAGTTTGGTACGCTCGACGTTATGATTAATAATGCAGGGATAGAAAACGCGGTACCGTCGCATGAAATGCCGTTAGAAGATTGGAATAAAGTAATCAATACAAATTTAACAGGCGCTTTTTTAGGAAGTCGTGAAGCGATTAAATATTTTGTGGAACACGACATTAAAGGATCTGTCATTAATATGTCTAGTGTTCATGAGAAAATTCCGTGGCCACTATTCGTGCACTATGCAGCAAGTAAGGGCGGTATTAAACTTATGACAGAAACGTTAGCGTTAGAATATGCGCCAAAAGGTATTCGAGTAAATAATATTGGACCAGGTGCAATTAATACGCCGATTAATGCCGAAAAGTTTGCTGATCCAAAGCAACGTGCTGACGTAGAAAGTATGATACCAATGGGCTACATTGGAAAACCTGAAGAAATCGCAGCAGTAGCAACTTGGCTCGCTTCATCAGAGGCAAGTTACGTAACTGGAATTACGTTATTTGCAGATGGTGGAATGACTTTATACCCATCGTTTCAAGCTGGGCGTGGATAATATGAAAAGGACAAAGAGCTTTATCTCTTTGTCCTTTTTTGCAAAAAAAAATAGCGGTCAGCTATTTTTAAAATTAATGATTGATTGTATCTTGAAGAAATTCTGTTGCTTGATGTTCTGAAACATTCTGTACGAGCGCAACTTCGCTAATAACCATTTTGCGCGCATTATCTAGCATTTGTTTTTCGCTCGCGTTTAATGCTCTTTCTTTATTGCGACGAAGTAAATCACGAACAACTTCTGCACTATCTTGAAGATTGCCGTTCTTCATTTTTTCCATATTCATTGTATATCTTTGTTTCCAGGAAAGTGAGGGGTCTGATTCCCCATGATGAAATTCAAGAAGTATACCATCTAACGTACCTTTATCAACGATATAACGTATACCTGATTTTTGTAATTGATCCATCGGAAGCATTACTTGCATATCTTTATTAATGATGCGTATAACACAATATTGACGTGTAGTACCTAATATTTCTTTCTCTTCAATTGCTTCGATGATTCCTGCACCGTGCATTGGATAAACGATTTTATCACCAATTTGAAACAAATCATCCACCTCCATATGTGGTAACCATCTTTAATGATAACACATTTATATAAAAATGTCAAATTTTATATAATATCATATCTGATATACTGTAGTCAATATATAAAAGTCGTTTTTTTTAGATGTTTTTTTGCCCTTATATGTGAAAAGAAAAGAGGAGATTTTTTTAGAAAAATAGTACAGGCGAAGAAAAAGGGCATATCCACTTATTTTTAAGCATAAAATGTAAAATCGCTAATACAATATACCTAAATCCGTTCTTTGCAAAGGAGGGAGAGAAGGTGGGGCGCACAATTAAAATTGATATTACAAATAAAGTTGTAGCTAAATTTAGACCAAATTATTTGGAATTATATACGAGTAAATTTATGATAGGTAAGTTTTATGTCTATACTGAAGGTAAACAATATGTGTTAGAAGACGGATATATATACGAAGAAGGAAAGTTTTATCGCATCATAGATACGCACCGTGGCAATAATCAAGCGGCGGAGGGCTGCGATCTAGGATGGTGTTAACATGATTCGTGTGAAAGTATTTGATGAAAGTCATGAAAAAGACTTAGAAGATGCAGTAAATGTATTTTTGAAAAAAATTGATGATGGAAATTTTGTAGATATAAAGTATCAAGTTGGTGTTTCGATTAATGATGATGAAAATCAAATTTATTGTTTTTCAGCGATGATTGTTTATAAAGCATAAAAAAGAGCTGGGGAGCCAGCTCTTTTTTATGCTTTATGTTGGGACAACATGTGTCGGTAAAATATTCATAATAGATTGTGTTGCGCCTGTTTTCTTTGCTGTTAAAAGAATTTCTCCTGTTTCATGCTCCTGAGCATCAGTGCACATACCGAGGTGATAACGATCACCTAAAAATGGATCAATATAAAAACCGTTTTTGAATACTTTATCATTCGGATGTTTTTCATGGTGAATTTCAGAACAATTAATGCAATAGAACATAGCTTACATCCCCTTTTTATTTTTGTTTAAAAAAGTGAGTCGGTAGTCATTTCGCTCCTAAGGAAATGTTGAGGAGAAGAGAAATAACTACCTACTCAAATGGTGGGCATATTCCTTCTGATTTTTCATATCTCACGTATTGTCCCTGAGGGAAGGAGGAGAGGCACAGTACGCATGATATAAGTAAGGCGCTTCTTTCAATATGAATGATGGAGTTTCATGTTGAGAGAAGTTTTTATTTTTTATTGCCTTTGTGAGTATATTATGAGGGAATGCTGAGAGAGTGTTTGTCCTGTTGAAAAAATGTTGAGAATTTCTCAACAGTGAACATGGTCTCTCTTGACGTATAACCAAATGGTGTTATATTATCAAAAATGAAACTAAAAGGTGTTATTTTTTGCCGAATAAAGGAGAATTTACAATGGAACAACAAAATACATTAAATGATATTAAACAAACAATCGTTTTTAACGCGTCTATTCAAAAAGTATGGAATGTAGTATCAACTGCAGAAGGAATTGCGTCATGGTTTATGCCAAATGATTTCGAATTAGAGGTAGGACATGAGTTTCATGTGCAATCACCATTTGGACCATCACCATGTAAAGTGTTAGAAATTGATGAACCGAACCATTTATCTTTCTCATGGGACACAGATGGCTGGGTTGTTTCATTTAATTTGAAAGACCTAGGAGATAATAAAACAGAATTTACGTTAATTCATGGCGGCTGGAAACATCCTGATGAAATTCTTCCGAAAGCGAATGCGAAGAGCTCTATTATTCGCGATAGAATGAATGGCGGCTGGGTAGCGATTGTAAATGAAAAACTGAAAAAGGTTGTTGAAGGTTAAATGTCTTCGTCAGCAGCGAAATATGATGTATTTCAAGCAATTGCTGATCCAACCCGCCGAGAAGTAATACGGTTATTAAGTGATAAAGAGTTACCGATTTCCAAAATAACGGATCATTTTCCGATGAGCCGTACTGCAGTTGTAAAGCACCTTCATATTCTTTCGGAAGCGAATTTAGTGAGTGGAAGAAAGAGTGGAAGAGAGAAGATATATCGTTTGCATCCAGAACCATTAGAAGAATTACAGCAGTGGCTCTCATACTATGAACGATTTTGGGATAATAAATTGTCCATGCTTAAACATATTGTGGAGAATGAAGAGTAAAAGAGGATGACCATTTCGGTCATCCTCTTTTTACTGCTCACTTGTTTGTTTAGCTGGCTTTAATAAGAGCCAAGCGATAATTAATGTGAATACTGCTAATACGAAAGTGCTCATATAAATGACGTGTACACTTGATGCTAATGCGGATTGTGATTCGGTTGCTACGTTTGCTGTAGCTCCGCCGTGTCCGCCAGAAGATACGAGATCAAGATTTTTAATACCACGCGCGTGAATCATCGTATTGAAGATTGTTCCGAAGATTGCAGCGCCTAGTGTTTGACTAAATGTATTAATAAATGTGTTTAAACCAACTGCCGTTCCGCGCGTATGAGCCGGTACAGCTGCTTGAATTGTGACCATGTAAATTGGTGTAACAAGTCCCATTCCTAAGCCGAATAATCCGACTGCAACATAGATAAGGAACGATGGTGAATCTGTTGATAATGTAAATAATAAGAAGGTAGCAACTGATAAAATGCTAGCTCCAAGTAAAATAATTTGTTTCGTTTGTAACTTGCCAACTAAGTTACCGGAGAACATAGCACCGAATGTCCACATAACAGGAATCGGCATTAAAATGAGTCCAGCTTCTGTCGCATTTTTTCCTAAAACACCTTGGCTCCAAATTGGAAGATACACTGTAATACTAATAATCATTGCGCCAGCAATAAGTGTTAGTATGTTTATAGTAGATAGTGTACGGTTAGAGAAAAGTGCTAGCGGAATTAATGGTTCCGGAGATTTTTTCTCGATGTATAAGAAAATAATGAATGAAACAGCGGCAAAGATTAATAGGCCGATAATTGAAATGTCTCCCCAGTTTTGCTTACTGCTACCTGTTAATAATGCGTATAGCAGAGCGATTGTACTTAATGAGAAGACTGTTGCACCAAGGTAGTCGATATGTTGCTTGGCGGCAGACTTAACAGATTCCTTATAAGAAATGGCAAACATTATGCAAGCGATAATTCCAAAAGGAACGTTTAAGAAGAAAATATAGCGCCAAGAAAGAGAATCAACTAAAAATCCACCTACTAACGGCCCGATAACACCAGATACACCCCAAACGGCACTCATCCAGCCCTGTGCTTTCGCGCGGTCTCTCGCTTCGCTATATAAGTCTCCAATAATCGTCATTGTGATCGGCATAACAGCACCAGCCCCTATACCTTGAAGAGCTCGGAAGAAGATTAATTGTTCCATTGATGTAACGACTCCGCAAAGTGCAGAACCGATTAAGAAGATTGTTGCTCCGATGAGCAGAACTTTTTTACGGCCGAATAAATCAGCTAGTTTTCCGTATATTGGAGTCGAAACAGCTGTTGCAAGCATATAGATTGCATATACCCAACTAACAAGTTCGACGCCTGACAAATCACTCGTTATACGAGGGATCGCTGTACTAACAATCGTTCCTTCTACCGCAGAAAGAAACGTCATTAGCATTAAAGACATCATGACTTTTTTTCTCATTTGTTTTCCCCTTACCCTTTTTCAAATATTCAACAATATAAAATATAAAGGTACTAAGGTATATAAAGCAACAAAAAAGAACGAGAGGTAGGAGGAGGGTATATGTGGCGTTCCTTGTTGGTAAATCGATATCTCTTGTCAAATCGCCGATATAATTTCATGTACATATAAAAAAAGAAACAGGAATCCCTGTTCTTTTTTTAATACTGCATTTTTGCGTTTTCTCCAGCTGTTGTTCCGGCAATTCTACCAGTAACGAGAGCAGATGTAATGTTATAGCCACCAGTATAACCGTGAATATCAAGAACTTCTCCGCAGAAATATAAGCCATTCGTGAATTTAGAAGACATTTCTTTCGGGTTAATTTCTTTAACGGATACACCGCCGCCAGTAACGAATGCTTTTTCAATTGACTGCGTACCATTTACATTCACAGTAAATTCTTTAAAGTCTTTCACAAGTGCACGAATCTTCTCATGAGAAATTTGTCCAGCTTGTTCGCTGCCATCAATTTCATTTTTTTCTAATAAGAATAGGAAGTAACGTTCAGGCACATAACCTTTTAAAACGTTTTTAATTCCTTTTTTCGGATCGTCCTTCATTTGTTTCAGCATGCGCTGGAATAGTTGTTCACTATTTTCTTCTGGCAATGCATCGATACTCATTTGAACTGTATTCGTTTTAAATTTTTTCAACGTTTTTACAACGAATTGGCTACAACGAAGAGCAGCAGGACCAGATAAGCCAAAATGAGTGAAGAGCATGTCCATTTTATGAGAAATGACAACTTTTCCTTTCGGGTTTAATACGCTTAAGTTTACATCTCGTAAAGCAAGACCTTGTAATGAGCGGTCACGAATAAATGGTTCGTTTGAAAGAATTGGTACTTCTGTTGGGAAAAGTTCTGTAATTGTATGACCAGCTTTTTCAGCCCAAGCGTATCCGTCTCCAGTAGAACCAGTTTGAGGAACAGATTTTCCACCAACAGCGATAACGACGTGATTCGTTTCTAACACTTCACCTGTTTGTAATACAACGGCTTTTGTTTGACCGTTTTCGTATTCAATCGTTTCAACAGGCGTATTCGTGCGTATTTTTACACCTAAGTCTTTTAATCGTGTTAAAAGTGCATCTACAACAGATTGCGCTTTATTTGATACGGGGAACATGCGGCCATGATCCTCTTCTTTCAGTTTTACACCGAGATTTTCGAAGAATGTAATAATATCTTCATTACTGAAAATAGAAAAAGCACTGTATAAGAAGCGACCATTTCCAGGTATATGTTTAACGATTTCATCAAGTGGTAGACGGTTCGTTACGTTACAACGACCACCACCAGAAATCGCAAGTTTACGTCCAAGTTTATTTCCTTTATCAAGAAGTAAGACGCTTGCGCCTTCTTCAGCAGCACCGATTGCAGCCATTAGCCCTGAAGGACCGCCGCCGATGACAATAACATCATAATGCATAATATATCGACCTCATTTTCTACATTTCCTGCCTAAAAGAATAGCATGTTTTCCCTTAAAAGAAAAATAGAGTGAAGTACTGCTTAAGGGGAGAATTGTGGTACAATACAAAAGTTAGAGTTCAGCACTATCCTGCTATTTATGGGCAATAAGACTACTATCTTAAGATTTAGGAGAAGTAAAGAGGGTCCATAAATGCTCGAATGATTAGTAGGAGGGGAGTCTCCCGCTAATTATAGTTTCACTTTATCCCGCATTAACGGGCAGTAAAACTCCCACCTCAAAATTTGGTTAGAGCAAAGAAGTTAGGTGGGAGATAAACTGCCCGTAAACGCCCGATTGGTTCAACTAATAATCAGTGGGGATGAACAAAGTCCCCACTGATTAAAGTTTCACTTTATGTAGATGTAGGAGGATTTTCGTATGTCCGATTCAAAATTTCTGCGCGGAACGCTTATTGTGACGTTAGGGACATTTTTAGTAAAGTTCTTAGGCATGATTTACGTCTTTCCGTTTCATGCATTAGTAGGCACAGAAGGCGGAACGCTCTATACATATGGATACATTCCATATACGATATTTTTAAGTATTGCAACGGCAGGGGTGCCGCTTGCTGTTTCGAAGTTTGTTTCCAAATATAATGCACTTGGCGATTATAAAACGAGCCGAAGAATGTTCCGCTCGGGAATGGTTATGATGATAGTAACAGGAGTTCTTTCCTTCTTAGTACTGTACATGACCGCACCATTATTTGCAGAAGCAATGCTTGGTAAACAAAGTTTACAAAATAAGGTAGAAGAAGTTACGACGATTATTCGCCTCGTAAGTTTTGCGCTTATTGTTGTGCCGGCAGCAAGTTTGATTCGTGGTTATTTCCAAGGCCACCAATCGATGGGACCGACTACGGTTTCACAAATTATTGAGCAAATTATTCGTATCGTCTTTTTATTAGCGGGTAGTTTCATCGTTATTAAAGTACTTGGCGGTACAGTAGCAACGGCAGTTGGGGTTGCGACATTTGCTGCATTTGTTTCAGCAGTTGGAGCACTTGGCGTATTAATTTGGTACTGGTTAAAACGTAAAAAATATTTGGATCAATATTTAATTGAGCAAACTGTACCAGAATCGACAGTAAGTACCGCTCAATTGTTTAAAGAGTTGTTTGCATATGCAATTCCTTACGTTGTAATTGGATTAACAATTCCTTTATATCAACAAATTGATACATTGACATTTAACTCTATTATGCAGGCGATTGGTCAAGGAGATATCGCAGAGCGAGCACTTGGTATTTTCACGATGTGGACGCATAAATTAATTATGATTCCAGTATCACTTGCAACAGCCTTTAGTTTAACGCTCGTGCCAGCGATTACAAAGTCATTTACTGAAAAACAATACCGCTATTTAAAATTACAAATTACACAAACATTCCAGGCAAATATGTTTTTAACATTGCCAGCAGTTATCGGTATTTCTACACTTGCATATCCAATTTACACTGCTTTCTACGACTCAGATCCACTAGGTGGACAAGTATTAATGTGGTATGCACCAGTTGCGTTGTTATTTGCTTTATTCACAGTAACAGCGGCGATTCTGCAAGGGATTAATCAACAAAAACATGCGATTGTCGCGCTTGTTATGGGTGTTATTTTGAAATTTGTATGTAACGTAATCTTTATTCGCTATTTCGGTACAGTTGGGGCGATTTTGGCTACTGCAGTCGGCTTCTTAGTTTCTGTATGGTATACGAATAGACAAATCAAAAAACATGCAAACTATTCATTTGGTGTTGTATATAAGAGAACATTCCAAATTGCAATATTAACACTTGTAATGGTTATTGCTGTAAAACTATCACAATGGCTTCTATCCTTCATGATTTCGCCTGATGGCCGTATTGGTGCTCTTATTACAGTTGCGATTTGTGCAGGTATTGGTGGACTTGTTTACGGATTGTTAGCGATTCGCACAGGAGTACTAGAAAGAGTATTTGGCGGAGAAGCTTTAGAGAAAATCCAGCGTAAACTTGGTAGTAGATTCAAAATAAAGTTGAAATCAAAAGGGGCGTAAATACGTCCCCTTTTCTTATGATAAATAAAGAAGGTGAAGAACATGAGATTAGATAAATTATTAGCGAACATGGGCCACGGAAGTAGAAAAGAAGTAAAGAAATTATTGAAAGACGGCGTTGTGAAAATTGATGGGACGCCAGTGAAAGATCCGAAGTTTCATGTAAATGTAGAGGAACAAGAGGTTATGATTCACGGTGAAGTTGTGGAATATAAAGAATTTGTTTATTTAATGATGCATAAACCACAAGGTGTTATTTCAGCGACAGAAGATGATAACCACGAAACAGTAATAGATTTATTAGAATTAGAAGATGCGATTTTTGATCCATTCCCTGTTGGGAGACTCGATATTGATACAGAAGGTTTCTTATTGATTACAAATGACGGGAAGTTAACGCATCAACTATTATCTCCGAAAAAGCATGTGCCGAAAAAATACTATGCACACGTTTCAGGAGTTGTAACGGAAGACGATGTAAAAGAATTCGCTAAAGGTGTTATTTTAGAAGATGGCTATGAAACGAAGCCAGGCGAACTTACAATCTTAAAAAGTGATGATATTTCTGAAATTGAGCTCGTGATTACAGAAGGAAAATTCCATCAAGTGAAGCGCATGTTTGAAGCGGTAGGTAAAAAAGTAGTGTATTTAAAGAGAACAGAGATGGGACCTTTAGTGTTAGATGAAGAGTTAGAACTTGGGCAATATCGTGAATTAACAGATGAAGAAGTAGAAATGTTAAAAACATATCAAGTAGATAACGAAAAGTAACGTCAATTTCAAAGCATAGAAAAGACCCCTTTCTAATGAGTTAGAAAGGGGTATGTATTTATTTACATACAATTATTTTTTTGTTATGAGGTCATTCTCACTTTCTTTCCTGTCGTTGTCCACTTGCCGCGGCAAGGGCTATACACGAGTTCATTAAACTGCAACACATTTAGATCACGTTGTATCGTTCGCGGTGTGATCCCGAACTCATCTACAAGGTCTTTCGTTGTTACCGTACCGTTTTCATTGATGTACATATAAATCGATTTAATGCGTGTTAGCATACGAGTAGTTGTAGGTTTCAAGAGAAAACCACTCCTCTACTAGTTTTTTTGACCCCATTCAGGAAAGAAGGTCGTTACTACCATTGTACTCTACATGATAAAATTCATGCTTTAATCTACTTAAATTTTACAAAAGTTTAACAAATATTCATATAGAAAAATATTGGTAGTTGACATTGTATATTTTGTCAGTCAACTAACTCATAAATTTCTACGTAAAACGCCAAATTCCTGCAAATTTTTTTGAGAAAATAAAAGAAAAACTAATGAGAAATATCTGAAATATTACAATTATTCGTTATTGGATTTTCATGTATGGCATAAGAGATTTCGGTTTGCTATGATGAAAGAGACAATATAGTGAAGGATGGATGCGTGATGTCAATGATTAATTGGACAGAAGAAGTTGCAAAACGAAAAGATGATTTAATTCGTGATACACAACAATTTTTACAAATTAAAAGTGTATGGGAAGAAGAATCTGCGAAAGAGGGTGCACCATTTGGTGACGGTGTAGAAAAAGCTTTATCTTTCATGTTACATAAAGGAGACGCAGATGGTTTCGCTTCTAAAAATTTAGAAGGGTATGCAGGTCATCTTGAAATGGGACAAGGAGAAGAATTAGTAGGTATCCTTTGTCACGTTGATGTTGTACCAGAAGGAGATGGCTGGACAACTCCTGCGTATAGTGCGGATATTCGCGACGGGAAGATTTTTGCACGCGGTGCGATTGATGATAAAGGGCCGACAATGTCAGCTTATTATGCAATGAAAATTGTAAAAGAATTAGGCTTACCTCTTTCTAAACGTGTTCGTATGATTTTAGGAACAGATGAGGAAAGTAATTGGAAGTGTGTAGATCATTACTTTAAAAATGAAGAAATGCCAACAATCGGTTTTGCACCAGATGCAGATTTTCCAATTATTAATGCGGAAAAAGGAATTTCTGACATACAAGTTGTTCAAAATGGTAGCGAAGAGAAAGAAGGCGCATTTAAGCTGATTTCATTTGAGTCAGGTCGTCGTTTGAATATGGTTCCTGATTATGCAGAAGCGATTATTACAGGAGAAGATGTAAATGCACTTACAGTAGCATATGAGGAGTATTTACAAACTGCTAAAAAAATGGGTAAAGCAATTGTAGAAGGAAATACGGTGACGTTACAAATCAAAGGGATTTCAGCTCACGGATCTACTCCGGAAAAGGGAGAAAATGCAGGTTTATTATTAGCAAACTGCTTAACGAAAGTTTCTCTTGATGGAAAAGGTGCTTCGTTTGCATCGTTTGTAACAGAAACATTTACAGGAGATATTATTGGAGAGAAAGCTGGTATTTCTTATAAAGACGATATTAGCGGCCCGTTAACAGTTAATGTTGGTCGCCTGTCTTATTCGCAAGAAAACGGTGGTAATTTAGGACTAAATGTACGCTATCCAGTTACGACTAACTTTGAAGAAATGATTGCAAAGTTAAAAGAATATGTTGGTACTCATGGATTTGAAGTAGCGGATTATTCTAACTCTCGCCCGCATCACGTTGATAAAGATCATGTATTAATTCGTACTTTGCAACGCGTATATGAAGAACAAACAGGTGAAAAAGCTGAATTGTTAGCAATCGGCGGTGGTACTTATGCTCGTTCATTGAAAGCTGGCGTTGCATTTGGCCCGCTATTCCCTGGAAAAGAAGAACTTGCACACCAAAAGGACGAATATATTGAAATTGAAGACTTATTAAAAGCGACAGCAATTTACGCGCAAGCGATTCATGAATTAGCGAAGTAATAGATATATAAATAATAAGAGACCGTCCCGATACATATTTTGGGACGGTTTTCTGTTACGTATCGTTTGTTGTTAAGGTGATATTCCTTGTCGAAATATCGATATAATTTCATTTAATATTGCAATCTTAACTTGGTTAGACTGTTAGGAAAGTTTGAATGAGATGCGAAAGAAAAGCAACAATAGAAAGAAGGAGAAGATGTACATGGAGCTGCATTATTTTGTCGCAATCACTTTACCAAATCATATAAAAGAAGTGCTGTCTAACTATAAAGAGGAAATGCAGGGAGAATTACCATTTCGTTCATGGGTACATAAAGAAGACTATCATATTACCCTTTCATTTTTAGGGAGTGCGACAGAGGAACAATTAGAAGGAATAAAGAATGGAATACAAACACTTACGGAAACGAAAGAACTATCGTTCACATTACAAGGATTTTCAACATTCGGTATGGAAGATAGGCCACGTATTTTTTGGTCGAAGGTAAGTGAGAATCACGATTTGTTCCAGTTACAAAAGCAAGTACATGCTATTTGTGAAGGGAATGGATTTTCTTTAGAAACGCGCCCGTATCATCCGCATATTACTGTTGCTCGTAAATGGGTAGGAGAAGAGAAGTTTGATTTAGAACATATAAAGGAAGTGCCGGAAATATCATTTCAAACGGATACGATTACTTTATACGAATCTCACGTGAAGGAGACACCGAAGTATAAAGGGATTGCTGAAATAAAATTACAAAAATAGAATGTATGAAAACGTTTTTTATACAGGTGAATATACTATAGAGAATAATGTGTTACTGTATAGAGCTTTGCTGATAAGAAAAGCCTTATCATTTGCAGCTCGTTTCATTTTAACTTTAAGAATGATGGTGATTTTTTTATGTTGAAAGTAAAACGTCCATTTGATGCCTATTTAGATGAAATGAATAAAATTACAATTTTGCTCCCGCATGCGTATGGAACAAGCCGGACATTTCGTTTACAAGAAGGAAGCAATTTGAAAGAATTGCCGATTGCTCATACTATTGCTCTTCCGGATGCAACGAAGTATGAGTGCTTTATAGAAGAGCCGCTAGATGTGGGAAAATATTATACAGTACGAGATGAACGGAACGAAGAAACAGATTTACAAATAGGCGCTGTTATTCGAACAGCAATTTTCGATGAAAAGTATTATTACGAAGGTACAGATTTAGGTGCTGTGTATCAAAAAGAAGTGACGATATTTAAAGTATGGGCTCCAACTGCAAGGCTTGCGAAGGTAAGAATTTATAAAAGTGATAAAGAATATATCGATTATGAAATGTACAGAGGAGAAAACGGAGTTTGGACTCATACATTACAAGGTGATTTAGCCGGAGTAAAATATACATTTCTCGTATGTATTAATTTAATATGGAACGAAGCAGTGGATCCTTACGCAAAGTCAGTGACTGTAAATGGGAAATACGGCATTGTTATCGATTTGGAAAAGACGAATGTAACAAAACGAGAGGAATTACCACCATTACAGTCAATGACAGATGCGATATTGTATGAACTGCATATTCGTGATGCTACTATTCATCCAAACAGTGGAGTGAATAATAAGGGAACATATAAAGGATTGATAGAAGAGGGGACAACGGGACGAAATGGGACGTTAACGGGATTGTCTCATATAAAAGATTTAGGTGTTACACATGTTGAACTATTACCTTTATATTGTTTCGGAGGTGTAGATGAGGCGAATCCTGCTTCTGCATATAATTGGGGCTACAATCCACTATATTACAATACGCCAACAGGATTTTATGCTACAAACCCCTCTGACCCGTACAACAGGATAGTAGAGTGTAAACAACTGATTGAAACATTTCATGCGTGCGGCATCAGGGTAATTATCGATGTTGTATATAATCATGTTTATGAGAGAGAGCTATCATCATTTGAGAAGCTTGTCCCGGGATATTATTTTCGTCATGGTGAAGATGGTATGCCTTCTAATGGGACGGGAGTTGGAAATGATATAGCATCTGAACGGAAAATGATGAGGAAATTTATTGTAGAATCTGTTTTATATTGGCTTACTGAATACAATGTTGATGGATTCCGATTTGATTTAATGGGGATTTTAGACGTTGAAACGATGAATGTGTTAGAAAAAGAAGTGCGAAAAATAAAGCATGATGCGCTGTTATTAGGTGAAGGATGGGATTTACAAACACCACTTCCTCTTGGAGAGAAAGCTACGTTAAATAACGCGAATAAAATGCCATGTATTGCACAGTTTAATGATCAATTTCGTGATGGAATAAAAGGAAGTACGTTTAATATCAATAAACGTGGCTTTGCATTTGGTGGGCATGTAGACTGTAATCATTTGCAGTATATAGTAGCTGGTAGCCTTTTAAGTATGAAAGAAACAGGATTGTTCCTAGAGCCAATGCAAAGTATCAACTATGTAGAATGTCATGACAATATGACGATGTGGGATAAACTAGTGCAAAGTAATCCAGAATCAGAAGAAATTTTGAAAAGACGTCATCGATTAGCAACTGCAATAGTTATTCTTTCGCAGGGGATTCCTTTCTTACATGCAGGGCAAGAGTTTTATCGTACGAAGCTAGGAAACGAAAATAGTTATAATGCAAATGATGAAATCAATCGATTAGATTGGGATCAAAAAGAAACCGAGATGGAGACCGTTAATTATATAAAAGGTTTAATCGCGATTCGGAAGGAGCATGGGGCATTTCGATTAAAAAGCGCTGATCTTATAAAAAAGCATATGACTTTTTTGCAAACATCAAAAGAAGCACTTGCATACCATTTGCAAAATGTAGAATCTTTCGGACCGTGGAAAGAGATTGTTGTGTTATTCAATAGCGGTTTGCAAAATGAAATAGTCGAGCTTCCAAAAGAAGAAACGTGGCATGTGATAGTAAACGAAAAGCAAGCGAAAATACAGCCAATTTCTTCATTTAGAGGAAAGGAACTTCAAATGGCTCCAACTAGCACGTATATATTGGCGATAATGTGACAAATCGCTACTTGACGATGAGAATGTAATAAATGTAGAATTGACAAAGGTGACGATTTTGATAAGTTGTCATTCTATGAGTGATTTTGTAAAATAAACTAGAAGAGCAGGGGATTTATCCTGTTTTCGGCTTATGCCAAGTTTTCTTTTCATTCAACTAAAGTAAAATATATGAATCCACAACATGTGTAGAAATGTTGCGGTTTTTCTTTTCATAACTATAAAAGATAAGGATTTGTTAACGGGTAATGAATATGGAATGGTTGGAACAATTATTAGGAAAAGAGTGGAGTCTTATACCGGCTGGTGGAGTAACGGGCGATGCATATATTGCGCAAAACGGACAACAAAAGTTATTTTTAAAGCGGAATACATCGCCCTTTTTAGCGGTATTGTCAGCAGAAGGAATTGTTCCAAAATTACTTTGGACAAGAAGGGTAACGAACGGTGATGTAATTTCTGCTCAAAAATGGCTTCCGGGACAGAAGTTAGAGCAAGAGGATATGAAACTAGAACGTGTTGCGAAACTTTTGAAGAAAATACACTCCTCTAAAGCGCTTGTGCAGATGATTCAAAGGCTAGGAAAGCAGCCGCTTCATGCGCAAGAGTTATTACAACAATTACAACTTGTTTTAAGAGGAGATATAAGAGTTGATGAAACAATTCAGCAAGGGCTTCAATATTTAACAGAGTCATTAAAAGATATTGAGTACGATGAATTCGTTGTATGCCATTGTGATGTAAACCATAACAATTGGATATTGTCGGATGAAGATGAATTGTTTTTAATTGATTGGGATGGAGCTGTGATTGCTGACCCAGCTTTAGACCTTGGTATGTTATTATATTGGTATGTTCCGCGTCATGAATGGAGTGAGTGGCTCGGATATTATGATGTTGAACTAGATGAATCATTACTTAGGCGTATGAGATGGTATGTTATAGCACAAACGATTTTATCTATTCAATGGCACACAACAAAAAAGCAGCAAGCAGAAGCTAAATATTGGCATCAATATTTACAGCAACTACTTGCTTCAGAATAATACTTAAGAAAAATTGTCCATTCCAGCAATCCACTGAGTAAGTTGTTCTTGATTATTGGAAATATGGTTGTCCAAATTAGAGGAAGATTTACCCGATTGACTATAAGAATATACATCGTTTAGCATTGCTTTAGCGTCACTACTTATACTATCGTTTGCGAGTAACGATTGAATGAGGCGCTCTAATTGCTCGCATTCAGAAACTGTCCCACAGCAATCACTTTGATGGTTGACTAAAATATCTTTTAACACTTCTAATTGATGCTGTTGATTAATTGGCATGAACGGATCATCCTTTCGAGTGTTTTTCTCTCACTGGAAATGTAAGAGAAAAAGCTGTTTCGTCATGGAATGTTTAATGCTTTATGTAGTTTTTATCAAAATGGTACATCTTATACTTGAAAGAAACGGACCGAGTGCTCGTACGTGCTTGGTTTTTTGTTTGATAGATTGATTAAAACAGAAAGAAGGAATTTTTCCTTTAAAATAGTTTTGTAAAGAGAGGGAGACATCTATGCGTTTAAGACATAAACCTTATGCAATGGATCGAATTAATGAATATTCACATATCGTAATCGGAAACCCAGAAGAGCGCGCTGGTAACTGGAAAGAAGTATTTGGAAATGAACAACCAATTCATATTGAAGTAGGTACAGGACGTGGCCGCTTTATGTATGATATGGCAAAAGCGAATCCACATATTAATTATATTGGAATTGAAAAATTCACAAGTGTTGTTGTAGATGCACTTGATAAATTAATTGAAGAAGAATTACCGAACTTAAAGTTAATTAATAAAGATGCTGAAGATTTAAAAGTTTTCTTTGCAAAAGGTGAAATTGACCGCGTTTATTTAAACTTCTCAGATCCATGGCCGAAGAACCGTCATACGAAGCGTCGTTTAACGTATAAAACATTTTTACGCAATTACGAAGAAGTGTTAGTAGATGGCGGAGAAATTCATTTCAAAACTGATAACCAAGGTTTATTTGAATATTCTCTTATGAGTATGGCTGAGTATGGTATGTTATTAACTTACCTTAGCTTAGATCTTCATAATAGTGATTATGAAGGAAACATTATGACAGAGTACGAAGAGAAGTTCTCTAGTAAAGGTCATCGTATTTACCGAGTTGAAGCGAAATATCGCACAGAGCCTATGCAGTAATGCATAGGTTTTTTGTATCTAAAATAATCAGAATTTTATGTTAGTATTGAAAGAAAAGGGGGATGAAAAATGGAACAGTTACAAATTGGAGATATAAAAGTGACGTGGCTAAAAGGCGGGAACACACATTTAGATGGAGGAGCAATGTTTGGGGTTGTACCGAAAGTGCTTTGGTCACGTAAATATAAACATAATGATACAAACCATATTTATTTACGAACAGATCCGCTACTTTTGCAAACGAAAGACGGTAATATGCTGATTGATTCTGGAATAGGAAACGGTAAATTGAATGAGAAGATGAAGCGAAATCAAGGTGTAACGGAAGAATCAACGGTTTATGAATCATTAGAAAAACTAGGATTAAAGCCTGAAGATATTCGCTACGTTTTAATGACGCATCTTCATTTTGATCATGCATCTGGTTTAACGAAATGGGAAGGTGATCAACTTATACCAACGTTTCCGAATGCGAAAGTTTATGTAAGTGAAATAGAGTGGAATGAAATGAGGAACCCAAATATTAGATCACGTAATACATATTGGAAGGAAAATTGGGAGCCGATTGTAGATCAAGTTGTTACGTTTCAGCAAGAAATAGAAATTACGGATGAAATAAAAATGGCGCATACAGGCGGTCATAGTGATGGACATGCAGTTATTACTTTAGAAAGCAAAGGTGAAACGATGCTTCATTTAGCAGACCTATTGCCGACGCACGCACATCAAAATGTACTATGGGTAATGTCATACGATGATTATCCTATGACATCGATTGAAAATAAGCAAAAGTGGATGAAGCACGGCGCTGAAAAAGGAGCGTGGTTTACGTTTTATCATGACGCGTATTACCGTGCAGTAAAGTGGAATGAAGAAGGGCATATTGTAGAAAAGATAGAGAGAAAAACGAGCATAGAAGCATAAAAAGAGGAGGTTGTTCCAGAATTCTGTCGGGGCAGCCTTTTTATTATTGTCGTTTCTTGTCGGTAAGTCGATATATTCGGAAAATCGCTGATATAATTTTAATCAATACCCGCAATTTCAAAAAAATAAGAGGTTCACCTAATGGGAACCCTCCTTTTTATGCTGCTATAACCTCTAAAACAGTACCTGTTTTAGCATCAACTAAAAATTCAAATCGTTCTTGTATATCATCTAACATCGTTGTAAGACCGCCACGATAAACTTCGTATGCGACATCATATTTTTCAAATGTCTCTGGAACCATATGTACCCAAGAGCCAGTAATTTCACCTTTATGACTTAATGCTTGTTTCACCATTTTCAATGCTTTTTCTGAAGAAATATGGGATTGTTCTTGTACTTTGTTTGCAACAAGATAACCAGCTGCGAACCCAACGCCAAGACCTGCTACTAAACCTTTCCAGCTCATATATTCACCTCAATTCTATAAAATAAAAATAGTGTACCAATAATAATTATAAAGCAAATACAGTTAAAAAAGAAGAAACTAGAAACATTTCGAAAATTTCGTTACAATAAAAGAGGTATTCTACTAAGGTTTGAAAGAAGGGGACTTCGTGAATAAAGAGACATTACAATTATTTCGTACGTTAACAGAATTACAAGGTGCATCAGGTTTTGAACATGATGTGCGCCGTTTTATGAAGCAAGAATTAAGCAAATATGCTGATGAAATTGTGCAAGACGGTTTAGGTAGCGTATTTGGTCTGAAAAAAGGGGACGAAACTGGCCCACGCGTTCTTGTAGCAGGTCATATGGATGAAGTAGGTTTCATGGTTACGCAAATTACGAAAAATGGGATGCTTCGTTTTCAAACGTTAGGCGGCTGGTGGAGCCAAGTACTATTAGCGCAGCGCGTACAAGTTATGACGAAGAATGGTCCTGTTATTGGGGTTGTTGGTTCTATTCCTCCTCATTTATTAAGTGATGCGCAACGTGCAAAACCGATGGATATAAAAAAATATGTTAATTGATATAGGTGCAGATAGCTATGAAGATGCGATTGAAATTGGTGTAAAACCAGGACAACAAATCGTGCCAATCTGTCCGTTCACGCCGATGGCAAATGAGAAGAAAATTATGGCGAAAGCTTGGGACAACCGCTATGGATGTGGCCTTGCTATTGAGTTATTAAAAGAATTAAAAGATGAAACATTACCAAACACATTATACTCTGGTGCTACTGTACAAGAAGAAGTAGGTCTTCGCGGAGCACAAACAGCTGCAAATATGATTCAACCAGACATTTTCTATGCGCTTGATGCAAGCCCAGCAAACGATGCGTCTGGTGATAAAACGCAGTTTGGTCAATTAGGAAAAGGTGCGCTTCTTCGTATTTACGACCGTACGATGGTAACTCATAGAGGAATGCGTGAATTCATTTTAGATACAGCAGAAACACACAATATTCCGTACCAATACTTTATTTCACAAGGTGGTACAGATGCGGGCCGTGTACATACAAGTAACTCAGGTATCCCATCAGCAGTAATTGGTGTTTGTGCTCGCTACATTCATACGCATGCTTCTATTTTACATGTTGATGATTATGCAGCAGCAAAAGAACTTATTACAAAGCTTGTAAGAGCAACGGACAAAACGACGTTAGAAACGATTAAGAATAACGCGTAAGGAGGAAGGGTGGAAAACCCTTCTTTTTTTAGGTTGAATAGATGACCCAGCGATGTATTAAGACCGCGGGTAGGAAGGGAGAGGAAGGCTGGTTTTGAGTTCGAGATCGGTCATATTGTGGAAAGCCAGCTTCTTTTATAAATGGCAGGGATTCCTAGGTGATATGTGGTTGGTACTTAATTTGTGCTGAAGCGGATATTAGAACAAAATGATGAATTTATATAGAGGTGAACAAAATGAAAGTAGTAGTTGGATCGAAGAATAAAACGAAGGTTGGGGCTGTGGAGAAGGTTTGGAATGATACTGAAGTTACATCTCTTTCTGTTCCGTCAGGAGTAGCAAACCAGCCTTTCTCAGATGAAGAGACGATGCAAGGAGCGGTAAATAGAGCGAAGCGAGCGCTGCAAGAAGGAGAAGCTCAAATCGGTATTGGGCTAGAAGGCGGTGTAATGAAAACGGAGCACGGTTTATTTATGTGTAACTGGGGTGCACTCGCAACGAGTGACGATAAGATATTCGTTGCAGGAGGAGCGCGTATTAAGTTACCAGACGATTTTTTAGCGCCTCTTGAAGATGGCAAAGAGTTAAGTGAAGTGATGGAAGAGTTTGTAGAGCGGAAAGATATTCGTAGTCACGAAGGTGCTATCGGTATTTTTACAGATGATTATGTCGACCGAACTGAATTATTTGTACACGTTGTTAAGTTACTTGTTGGGCAATATAAGTATGATGAAAAGCAAGCATAAACCTTGCACCATGCGCGATGTATGGTAGTATAAAGAAAAGATTATAGTGTGAAAAAGTGCACTCGTTAGAGGAGGAAATATAGATGAAATCATTAGAAAGCATGGAACAATTCCAAGAATTAAAAAATGAAGAGAATGTAGTCTTCATGTTCTCAGCAGAATGGTGCCCAGATTGCCGTTTCGTTGATCCATTTATGCCAGAAGTAGAAGAGAAGTATAGTGATTTCTCATTTTACTATGTAGATCGTGATGAGTTTATTGATCTATGCGTGAAATTAGACGTATTTGGCATTCCGAGCTTTGTAGCGTACAATAAAGGTGAAGAAACTGGACGCTATGTAAACAAAGATCGTAAAACACAAGAGCAAATCGAAGAGTTTATTGAAGGTTTAAAATAAGACAATTAGCCAATTGAATTGTAAAAACAACCTCTACCTTCGCGGGGGAGGTTGTTTTTTTGGAAGGGAGGAAAAAGAGATGAAAATGACAAGTAAAAAGATGAAAGACGAGTTAATGAAGAAATTATCTCGACCAGAATGGGATTTTCATTATGATAGCGAGAAAGAAGTTCTTCGTATTGAACAAACAGACTCGAAAAAAGGTATTAACGTATCACTTCCAGGAGTAGTAGCAAAATGGGAAGTGAACAAAGAAAAAGCGATTGAAGAGGTCGCTTATTACGTACAAGAAGCGCTAATTGCAATGCATAAAGAAGAAAATAGCACGGCGAAAATTTTACCTGTTATTCGCTCTACTTCTTTCCCGAAACAATCAGAAGAAGGAAATCCGTTTATTATGACGGACCACACGGCGGAAACACGTATTTACTATGCGCTAGATTCTAATAAAACGTATCGATTAATTGATGAGCGCTTATTGCAAAAATTAGAGCTTACAGAGCAACAAGTACGTGAAATGGCATTATTTAATGCTCGCTCATTAGGTTATGAATTTAAGCAGGACACAGTAGCAGGTAATACATTCTACTTTTTAAACACAAATGATGGGTATGATGCGACTCGTATTTTAAACGAATCGTTACTACAATCGATGCGTGAAAAGATCTCTGGTGACATGGTTGTGGCAGTTCCTCACCAAGATGTGTTAATTATTGCTGATATCGTCAACGAAATCGGTTATGATATTATTGCACAAATGACAATGAAATTTTTTGCCGAAGGGCATGTTCCGATTACATCACTTTCATTCGTATATGAAGATGGGGACTTCGAACCAATCTTTATTTTAGCGAAGAATCGGAAGAAGACAGATGGAAAAGAGAAAGGATGAACGAAGTGAACGTTTTTTACAACCTTGAAGGAATTGGTGACACTTTAATTGTTACCTTACAAGATATTACTTTAGAAAACCGTACATTTGACCGCAAAGGAGATGTTGCTCGCGTATACGATCGTGAAAGCAACGTAACAGCAGGATTCAACATCTTTAATGCATCTTCTTATGTAGAAGTAACAGATAACGGAAACGTTACATTAACAAAAGAGTTTGTTGAAAAAATTAACGCAATTTTAGCGAAGAATGGCTTTGAAGAAAAAGTAGAAGCTGATTTCACGCCGAAATTTGTTGTAGGCTATGTAGCTGAAAAAGAGAAGCATCCAAATGCTGATAAATTAAACATTTGTACAGTAGAAATCGGTACAGAAACATTACAAATCGTATGTGGTGCACCAAACGTTGATGCAGGACAAAAAGTTGTTGTTGCAAAAATCGGCGCTGTAATGCCAAGCGGTATGTTAATTAAACCTGCTGAGCTTCGCGGTGTTCCTTCTTCTGGAATGATTTGCTCTGCACGTGAATTAGAGCTTCCAGATGCTCCACAAGAAAAAGGTATTCTTGTATTAGAAGATAGCTTTGAAGTTGGACAAGAGTTCAAATTTTAATTGATGTAAGAGAAAATAGCCTCGCATATGTGGGGCTATTTTTTTTGTGTGAAATTCCTAGGATTGTAACGTTTCTCTTTAAAAACTATATTGTATTTTAAAAATAAATTAGGTAAAATTTAGAAAAACAGAAGGGGATAGACGTATGAAACAACAACTAAAAATCGCAGAACTTCTGAAACGAATTGAAACTTCAAAACAGCAAGATATCGAGTTAGGTTCCTATGAAATATATGTATTTAGTGAAAATGAATTAGAAAAAGGACAAATCGGTTATCGATATGATAAACATAAAAATTCATTAGTAAGTGAAGAGAATGGAAAGTGGCAAGAAGGATGGATTGTGATTGGATATGAAACAGATATGGGCGATCCAGTGTTCGTGAATGTGGATGATAACATGTATCCAGTGTATACTGCAGAGCGTGGTACGGAAACGTGGCAGCCTGTTTATATTGGAAATATGGATGAGATTATAAACCAATTATAAGTAAAACTTTGAGTCCGGTGCAAAGTGATGGGAGAGAAGCATGAAGTATATAAAAATAATGGGCATGATTGCATTTATTGGCATATATATGGGAGGTTGCTCACAGGAGCAGCCGAAAAAAGAAGCATCATCTTCTGTAAGAGAAACAAGCAAAGAGAAAAAGGAAGACGCACCGGTAGAAAAACAGCAAGAAGAACAAGAAAAGAAAGAAGAACCACAAGCAATTCAAACGAATGAGCAAGTAGAACCTAAGCAGGAGGAAGCATCGGCAGAGGAAAAGAAAGAGGAAACTACGCCGGTGCAGCCACCAGAGCAACCAGCACAAAATAATGAACAAAAAATAGAGAGTAAGGAGAAGCAAGAAAAGTTTCTCGTTGTCATTGATCCAGGACATCAACAAAAAGCGAATTTAAATTCAGAGCCGATTGGTCCAGGAGCAACTACTCAAAAATATAAAGTGACAGATGGGACAACAGGTGTTGTAACAAAAAAGAGAGAGTCTGTCCTTGTGTTAGAAATGGCTTTTATATTAAAAGAAAAGTTGGAAGCAAAAGGTATGCAAGTATTAATGACGAGAACGTCACAAGATGTTGATATAAGCAATAAAGAACGTGCGACATTCGCAAATGATCATAAGGCGAATTTGTTTTTACGTCTTCATGCAGATGGTTCGGAAAATCCAAACCAAAGTGGATTTGCTGTATTGACGCCGGCAGAAGGAAGTCCGTATACGAAAGAGATTTATGCGGAAAGTCTTCAAATCTCTCAAACGATAGTAAATAAAATGAGAGAGAATCATCAAGTGAAAGTAAATGGAATTAAATATCGAGATGATCTTTCTGGGTTTAATTGGGCAAAAGTTCCTGGCGTTCTATTAGAACTTGGATTTATGTCAAATGCTGAAGAAGATAAAAAATTATCTGATCCGCAGTATGTAAATTCTTTATTACAAAGCGTAACGGATAGTGTAGATGAATATCGGAAGAGTAAAGCTTAAACGCAGTCTTACATGAGAGGCTGCGTTTTTCCATAGGAAAACACTCGTAAATTAGAATATTATGGATAAATATGACATGCTTAATTTTACCTGCACTTTTTGCCGAATGCTGATACAATAAAGGATGTTACTATTTAGTAGAAAGAGTGGTAAGCATGTTAGATTGGATGAAAAAGCTGTTTAACAAAGAGGAAGAAAAAACAGTGATGAATAAAGAAGTGCCGGCACAAATTGAAAGTCAGCCGAAAATTCCTCGTGTAAACCACTACACTGAAGCAAGAGAAGCACAAATGGCAAGTCGAAATGCAGGGAAATGCCGTTTTCCATTAATACCGGATAATGGGTTCGATGAAGAGGATGTAAGAGAAATAGAGCACTTTGAAGAACGACCTGTTCAATTAGTAACATACGAAGAGCCGTCTGCTCAAAGCGGAGTAAAAGTGGAAAGAAGCAGACGACTATATGTGGAAAAAGCAGTTCCTACATATGAAGAGCCGGAATTGCAATATGAACAGGAACAAGAGCCTATCGTAAAAAAAGCATCCTTCCCATCACAAGAAAGTAACCGTAGACCATTTCGTCCAACAGAGATGATTTCACCGATTTATGGATATAATCGTCCTTCAGTAGAAAAGAAGGTTGTACAGGAGGAAGAAAAAGAAAGAGAAGATCTTGAAATATCCATTGAAGGAACATCAGTTGTGGACGCATGGTTAGAGAAAAAGGGCTATACATTATCCGATTTTTCAGAAGGCAAAAAAGAAGGTTCGTCTAATAAGGAAGAACTGAACGAACAAACACAAAAAAATAGTAAAGTAAAAGAAAAATCGGTTGTGGATGCATGGTTAGAGAAAAATGGTTACGAGATTGAGAGTCAAGTTCCTTCATTAGAAGAAAGCCAGAGTGATCAGTTGCTTCATAAAACTGTAGGACAGTTGGAAGAAGAGGATACAACTGTACAAGCCTTGCAGCAAGAACAAGATGTAGTGGAGTTATCGCATATAGAAGATAACGAAGAAACTCTACAAGAAGAGTCAATAGATTCTAAAGTAGAGAACGTGGAAACGATATTAAGAGAAGAAATCGAATGTAGTACAGAAATAGAAGAAACTATTGCTGAAGTTGTAGCAAATCAAATTGAAGAGGAATCTTCAGAAGATGTAGTAATTGTAAAAACAGATGAAAAGCTTCAAGAAACAATCACTATAGAAATACCAGATGCTTTTGAAGAAGAATTAGAGGAAGCTAAGGAAGCAACAGAAGAAGTTGTAGAATTAGAGGAAGCTAAGGAAGCGACAGAAGAAGTTGTGGAATTAGAGGAAGCTAAGGAAGCGACAGAAGAAGTTGTGGAATTAGAAGAAACTGAGGAAGCGACAGAAGAAGTTGTGGAATTAGAAGAAACTGAGGAAGCGACAGAAGAAGTTGCGGAGTTAGAAGAAACTAAGGAAGTGGCAGAAGAAGTTGTGGAATTAGAAGAAACTGAGGAAGCGACAGAAGAAGTTGTGGAATTAGAGGGAACTAAGGAAGTGGCAGAAGAAGTTGTGGAATTAGAAGAAACTAAGGAAGCAACAGAAGAAGTTGTGGAATTAGAAGAAACTAAGGAAGTGGCAGAAGAAGTTGTGGAATTAGAAGAAACTGAGGAAGCGACAGAAGAAGTTGTGGAATTAGAGGGAACTAAGGAAGAAGAACCAATTTCTCAAGAAACAGTAATTGAAGAAACGATGAATACAGATTTAGTGGAAAATACGCCAGTTGCAGGGCAACCAGTGATTTCTCAACAAGAAACAATTACGTTCAAGGAAGAAAGTGAAGTATTCGTACCAGTTTCAGAAACGGATGAGCAAACAAAGAAAGATGTTCAAAACTTTGCGAACGTTTTAATTGAAGAAGCGGAAGAAAAGAAGCAAGTTGCTGAAGAACAGCCTGCTTTACAAATAGAAGAACCGAAACGTGAGAAAAAACGTCATGTCCCATTTAATGTTGTCATGTTAAAGCAAGACAGAAAGAAATTAATGGAAAGACATGCGGCAAGAACGAACGTAATGCAATCAACTGCCAGTGAACGAGTGGAAGAAAAGCCAGTGCAGCAAGTGGTAGTAGAACCACAAGCGGAAGAAAAGCCAGTGCAGCAAATGGTAGTAGAACCGCAAGTGGAAGAAAAGCCAATGCAGCAAATGGTAGTAGAACCACAAGCGGAAGAAAAGCCAGTGCAGCAGGTGGTAGTAGAATCACAAGCGGAAGAAAAGCCAGTGCAGCAGGTGGTAGTAGAATCACAAGCGGAAGAAAAGCCAGTGCAGCAGGTGGTAGTAGAATCACAAGCGGAAGAAAAGCCAGTGCAGCAAATGGTAGTAGAACCGCAAGTGGAAGAAAAGCCAGTGCAGCAGGTGGTAGTAGAATCACAAGTGGAAGAAAAGCCAATGCAGCAAGTGATAGTAGAGCCACAAGTGGAAGAAAAGCCAATGCAGCAAGTGGTAGTAGAGCAAGTACAAGAGAAAGCATATGTTGTAAATCAAAGAGAGAACGATATGCGAAATGTATTGCAAACACCACCGACATATGCAATTCCGCCATTAACATTGTTGTCAATTCCGCAGCAGGCAGCGTTAGATAATACAGAATGGTTAGAAGAACAGAAAGAATTATTAAATACGACATTTAATAATTTCCATGTTGGAGCACATGTTATTAATGTGTCACAAGGTCCAGCTGTAACTCGTTTTGAAGTACAGCCAGATCCGGGTGTGAAAGTAAATAAAATTACAAACTTAAGCGATGATATCAAGTTAAGTTTAGCTGCGAAAGATATTCGTATTGAAGCACCGATTCCAGGGAAAAGCGCGATTGGAATTGAAGTTCCGAATAAGGAAAGTAAGCCAGTATTTCTGCGTGAAATTTTAAGAAGTCCTGTATTTACAAAGAGTGAATCACCGCTTACAGTTGCGCTTGGACTTGATATTTCAGGCGATCCAATTGTAACGGATATTAGAAAAATGCCACACGGACTTATTGCGGGTGCAACTGGTTCAGGGAAAAGTGTATGTATTAATGCGATTTTAACAAGTATTTTATATAAAGCGAAGCCGCATGAAGTGAAGTTAATGTTAATCGATCCGAAGATGGTTGAGCTTGCACCATATAATTCTGTTCCACATCTTGTAGCACCTGTTATTACTGATGTAAAAGCAGCAACAGCTGCGCTAAAGTGGGCAGTTGAAGAGATGGAACGTCGTTATGAATTGTTTGCGCATGCTGGTGCTCGTGATTTAACTCGTTACAATACGATTGTAAGTGGGAGAGAAATCCCAGGTGAGACATTACCTTATATTGTAATCGTCATTGACGAGTTAGCGGACTTAATGATGGTTGCTCCTGGTGATGTTGAGGAAGCGATTTGTCGTATTGCACAAAAAGCTCGTGCTTGTGGTATTCACTTATTAGTTGCGACGCAGAGACCATCTGTAGACGTTATTACAGGTTTAATTAAATCAAACATTCCAACGCGTATTGCGTTTACAGTATCATCTCAAGTTGATTCGCGTACGATTATCGATATTGGGGGCGCGGAGAAATTACTTGGCCGTGGTGATATGTTATTCTTAGGAAACGGTACGTCTAAACCGGTTCGTGTACAAGGTGTATATGTATCGGATGATGAGATTGAGAAAACAGTTGATCATGTGAGAAAGCAAATGAAGCCGAACTACTTATTTAAGCAAGAGGATTTATTAGCGAAAACAGAACAAGCTGAGTCGGAAGACGAATTGTTCTTTGATGCATGTCAATTTGTTGTAGAACAAGGGGGAGCGTCCACATCTTCTGTACAGCGAAAATTCCGCATCGGTTATAATCGCGCGGCACGTCTAATTGAAGAGATGGAATCGCAAGGGATTATTTCTGAAGGAAGAGGAACGAAACCGAGAGATGTCCTTATTTCTGAGGATGAATTCGCTGCTATGCAGGAAACAAATGTATAGTAAACGGTTTTGCTGTATACTAATAGAAAATGTTGGATAGTAAAGTAGGGAGTAAAGCGACATGAAAGAAATTGAATTAAAATTAAAAGGTGAAATAAATCGACTAACAAATAGAACATTTAAATTTGACGAGCGTGTTGGAGAAGGATGGTTCTCTGCCGTTTACTTTTTAAAAACTAGAGAAATCATTGAAGAATTTCGCCCGAAAAGTGTTGTAACAATGCAGTTTTTCCAAAAGGAACATGCAGTTCTTTGCGGAACAGATGAGGTAATCGCATTGCTACAAACATTTGCCAAAAATCCTGAGGAATTAGAAATTCATTCTTTAAAGGATGGCGATAATATTAGTCCGTTTGAAACAGTTTTAACAATTCATGGTCCTTATGAAAATTTCGGATTTTTAGAAGGTGTAATTGATGGGATTTTAGCTCGTCGTACATCAGTTGCGACAAACGTATATAACGTTGTCCAAGCTGCACGTAGTGTAGATAAAGAAAAACCAGTTATTTTCATGGGAGATCGTGATGATCATTATACGCAACAAGCTGGTGACGGTTATGCGGCATACATCGGAGGTATGAGCGCACAAGCGACGCATGCAATGAATGAGTGGTGGGGCAGAAGTGGTATGGGGACGATGCCTCACGCATTAATTCAAATGTTTAATGGTGATGTTGTTGAAGCTGCAAAAGCGTATCATAAGAAATTCCCAGAAGATGAATTAGTTGTATTAATTGATTACAATAACGATGTCATTACAGATGCACTTCGCGTAGCTCGTGAATTTGGATCAACATTAAAAGGTGTGCGTGTCGATACGTCTCGTACAATGATTGATCAATACTTCATTCGTCACCCAGAAGTACTTGGAACATTTGATCCACGTGGTGTAAATCCATCGCTTGTATTTGCACTTCGTAAGGCTCTTGATGAGGAAGGGTTCCAACATGTAGATATCGTTGTAACTGGTGGATTTGATGAGAAGCGTATTCGTGAATTTGAAGCTCAAAATGTTCCTGTCGATATATACGGAGTAGGAAGTAGCTTATTAAAAATGAATATTGGCTTTACTGGTGATAACGTAGAATTAAATGGAAAACCAGAAGCAAAAGCTGGTCGTAAATACCGTCCAAATCCACGTTTAGAGCGTGTTCAATTAAAAACAAAAGAAGATATGTAAAAATGAGAAAAACTGATAGGTGATTGACCCTATCAGTTTTTCTGTTATCATAGTATAACAGCTGGTTTTTTGCTATAATAAGTTTGTTATGGACATAAAAAGAAGTACGTACGTGGTTATCCTGATAAGTGAAGATTAAAGAAAACTTCGCTTCATCAGAAATGTATGATGATTACCAAAATAAGAAAAGATTCATATACTGTCTTATAGATAGGCCGTTGTATTAGTTCGAAATGTTGGAGGTTCTTTAAGATGACAGTTTACCATTTTGTAGGAATTAAAGGAACAGGAATGAGTTCATTAGCGCAAATTCTTCATGACATGAAGCATACTGTTCAAGGGTCTGATTATGAAAAGCGTTTCTTTACACAAACAGCATTGGAAAAGCGTGGTATTTCCATCCTTCCTTTTGATAAAAATAATATTAAAGAAGGACAAGTGATTATCGCAGGAAATGCATTTCCTGATACGCATGAAGAAATTGTAGCAGCAAAAGAATTAAATATCCCAGTACATCGTTACCATCACTTCTTAGGTGATCTTATGAATCAGTACACAAGTGTTGCTGTAACTGGTGCACATGGAAAAACATCAACTACAGGTTTGTTAGCCCATGTAATGCAAGGCGCACACCCAACATCTTACCTTATTGGAGATGGAACTGGGCATGGGGTAGAAAATAGTAAGTATTTTGTATTTGAAGCTTGTGAGTATCGTCGTCATTTCTTGTCTTACTATCCAGACTATGCAATTATGACAAACATTGATTTTGATCATCCAGATTATTTTACAGATGTCAATGATGTATTCAGTGCATTCCAAGAGATGGCATTGCAAGTGAAAAAGGGCATTATTGCATGTGGTGATGATGAAGAACTTCAAAAAATTCAAGCGAAAGTACCTGTTATTTTCTATGGATTTGGAGAAGATAATGATTTCCAAGCACGTAACATCCAAAAGAGAACTGATGGTACTATATTCGATGTATTTGTTCGTAATACGTATTATGATACGTTCAAAATCACAGGATATGGCGATCACAGCGTATTAAATGCATTAGCAGTAATCGCGCTTTGCCATTATGAAAATGTTGATGTAGAAGCAGTTAAGCATCAGCTAACAACTTTTGAAGGCGTAAAACGTCGCTTTAATGAAAAGCCAATGGGAGAGCAAGTTATCATTGATGACTATGCACACCATCCGACAGAAATTAACGCAACGATTGAAGCTGCTCGCCAGAAACATCCAGAGCGTGAAGTTGTCGCTGTATTCCAGCCGCACACATTCTCACGTACAGAAAAGTTCTTAGATGAGTTCGCTGAAAGCCTAAGCAAAGCTGACCAAGTATACTTATGTGATATTTTCGGATCAGCGCGCGAAAACAAAGGTGAATTAACAATTGAAGATCTGCAAAAGCGTATTGACGGTGCAGAACTAATTACAGATACAACAACAGATGTATTGAAGAAACATAAAAACGGCGTTCTAATTTTCATGGGCGCAGGAGACATCCAAAAATTCGAAGCAGCTTACGTAAAAGAAGTTCAAGTTGCAGAGAAGTAATAGAAAAGACGCATAGCTTAGCTGTGCGTCTTTTTTTGCTGTTGTGGGTGTACAGTGTTGTCGAAACGTCGATATAATTCAACTTGCGTCGATATATTTTAAAAATTGTTGATATATTATGGTGCATTTCTTTAATTTTAAATGTTAGAATAATAAGAAAACTAAAAGGGGCTAAAAAACATGTTCACACTTCGAGTAGATGATGAAATCGAACTACAATTATTAGAAAAACATCATAAAGAGGAATTATATCAATTATTGGATGAAAACCGTAATCATTTAAGAAGATGGCTTCCGTGGGTGGATGGGACGAAATCTGCTGATGCGTATGATGAGATTTTCCCGATGTGGTTAAAGAAATTTGCAGAGGGAGACGGTTTTGAAAGTGGTATCCGTTATAAAGGAAAGCTCGTTGGTATGGTGGGCATTCATCCAGTGAGCTGGGGAAAAAAAGCGACGAGCCTTGGATATTATCTTGCAGAAGATGCTGGTGGAAAAGGTGTTATGACACGTAGTGTGAAGGCTGTGCTTCAATATGCATTTGAAAATTTAAAGCTGAATAAAATTGAAATCCGTTGCGGTGTTGAAAATGTGAAAAGCCGTGCAATCCCAGAACGTTTAGGTTTTAAGTTAGATGGAATTTTAAGAGATGAAGAATGGCTGTATGACCATTTTCAGGATATTGCTGTTTATAGTTTACTAGCTTCAGAATGGAAAGAAATTCGATGAACGAGAAGATTTGTATCATTCCATATGAAAGTAAATTTCAAGATGAAGTAGTAGATCTCATTGTTCATATTCAGCAAAAAGAATACAATGTCCCGATTACAAAAGAAGAACAGCCTGATTTATTAGAAATAGAAACGTTCTATCAAAGGAATCACGGAAACTTTTGGGTAGCAACGTACGGTGGAAAAGTAGTTGGAACAGTAGCTTTATTAGATATAGGGAATCATCAAGTAGCGCTAAGGAAAATGTTTGTGAAGAAAGAGTTCCGCGGAAAAGAATGGGGAGCATCAAGTATGCTACTTCAAACAGCGATTTTATGGGCTGAGCATAAAAGGATAAAAGATATATATTTAGGAACGACAGTGCAATTTTTAGCGGCACACCGTTTCTACGAAAAGAATAGTTTTCAAAGTGTGAGTATAGAAGAGTTGCCAAAAAGTTTTCCGGTGCTAGAGGTAGATAAGAAATTTTATAGGTATACTGTTTAAAAAGGTCATTCATAAATGACCTTTTTTTATGAACTAAAATGGAAATAATGGTATAATTTAGGTCGGGGGTGTAGGTATGAACTTTCCAATTCAAAGAAGTAAGTTAGGAATTATTTTCGTTAGTATAACGTTAGCTTTTATGGTTGTATATCCAATTGTAATGTTTTTTACAAAAAAAGGGGATTGGGTTTCAGCGCTAATTGGAATGGGCTTATGCTTCATTGTAAATGTCCCTCTCGTTTGGGAAATATTTATTAAAAAACATAAGGTGGAAAATGGCGTATTAAAGTACGGTATTTTAAATGATGATGTTGTATTAAAAGATATAAGAATTGTTCGTCAAGTTGGGAAATCCCTTGAAATTACGACGAATGCATATAAAGTACATATGATTGCGATGCCGCAAGATATGACAAGTTTTTTGTCACTTGTTGAGAAAGAGAATCCACATGTAAAAAATAGAAATGGTAGGTAAGAGATGAAGCATGTAAAACTTTTACCCCGCATTAACGGGCAGTAAGACTCCCACCTCAAAATTCGGCAGGAGCAAAGAAGTTAGGTGGGAGATCAACTGCCCGTAAAAGCCCGATTGGTTCAACTAATAATCAGTGGAGGATGAACAAAACCCCCACTGATTAAAGTTTCACTTTATTTTGTTTGGAAATTTTGTTTGTGCTTGTTGGTTGCACTAGAGTATATATTAAATGGGATCTGCCCTTATATGTTCCAATATTAATAGGTACTATCGCAGTGACGCTTTTATTTTCATTTTCAGCAAACAAAAAGCGAGAAAAGTAGTTCTATATAGTGTAGGGAGAGATTTGGAATGAAAAAAATATGTGCGCTCTGTTTATTTTTATTAACGACATCGATTCTTTTAATAGGATGTAGTGTGGAGAAGGAGAAGTCTGACGTTAGCTTAGAAAAGGCACAAAAAATTGAAGTTGAATCCCTAATTGATTCGAGTGATAAAAAAACAATTACCGATAAGAAAGAAATCACAAAGTTGTTTGAATCAATCAAAATGGATGAGTGGGAAATGGAATCGGCTCCTATGGATACTCCGCAAGGGAAAACGTTTAAAATGTATCAAGAGGATACACCAAAATTATTGGATTCGAGTAAAGATAAAAAAGAGTTACATGAAATTGGTACTATGACAGTATATAAAGATGTCCCTTATGTTGAGGTTGAATTGAAAATTAATAAAATAAAAAATAAAAATAGTTTTAAAGTACCAGAAGATGTGGCTAAAAAATTATTACAGTATTAATGAAAAAGCGCTCGGATAGAACTCCGAGCGCTTTTCATATTATTTTAAGTTCTCTGGGTTTAAAGCTTCTAGTTCAGATACAACGAAGCGTCCGTCTTTACGGATTAATACGTCGTCGAAGTAAATTTCGCCGCCGCCGTATTCAGGGCGCTGAATGCATACTAAATCCCAGTGGATGTTAGAGTTGTTGCCGTTCCATGCATCGTCATAAGCTTGTCCAGGTGTGAAGTGGAAGCTGCCATCGATTTTTTCATCGAATAGGATGTCTCCCATTGGATGTAAGATGTATGGGTTTACGCCGATCGCGAACTCACCAACGTAGCGTGCGCCTTCGTCTGTATCGAAGATTTTGTTAATGCGCTCTGAATCGTTTGCAGTTGCTTCAACGATTTGGCCGTTTTCAAACTTAAGTTGTACATTTTCAAATGTATAACCGTTGTAAGGTGATGGTGTATTGTAAGAAACTGTACCGTTAACAGAATCACGAACTGGTGCAGAGTATACTTCACCGTCTGGAATGTTTAAATGACCTGAGCATTTAATAGCTGGAATGTCTTTAATAGAGAATGTTAAGTCAGTTCCAGGACCAGTTAGGCGAACTTTATCTGTTTTATTCATTAATGTAACAAGGCTATCCATTGCCTTATCCATTTTACCGTAGTCTAAGTTACAAACTTCGAAGTAGAAGTCTTCGAAAGCTTCTGTGCTCATTTTAGCAAGCTGCGCCATAGAAGCATTTGGGTAGCGAAGAACAACCCAGCGCGTTTTCGGAACGCGGATGTCTCTATGAACTTTTTTACCAACTGTTTGGCCGTGAACTTTCATACGTTCACTTGGAACGTCAGCTTGTTCGTTAATGTTATCACCAGAGCGAAGACCGATATAAGCGTCCATATCTTTCATTACGCTTGCTTCATATGCAGCGATTTGTTCGAAATGTTCTTCAGTAGCACCCATTAATAAAGAGCGGTCTACTTGATGATCTTTTAAAGAAACGAATGGGAAACCACCAGCTGCATATGCTTCTTTTACAAGTGCAGTTACAAGTTCTTTTTGTAAGCCAAAGTTTTCAATTAATACTTTTTCGCCTTTTTGTAAGCGAATAGAGTAGTTAATTAAATTGTATGCTAACTTTTCAATGCGTGGATCTTTCATATGTAAAGCCTCCCTACTAATTATGTATCCTTTCCTATTGTAACCTACTTAGTGGAATTTGTTGAATCATTTATGTTAAAGTTAACGAATAAGTATGAAAATTCTAATGAAAATATAGGGATTAGAACGAAACGGAAAATGATTGTATAATAGGAGAAAGTATGAAAAAGATAAAGGAAGTGATGAAATGCAAGTTCTTTTATATGTAAGTGCGGCTATTATCGCGGTTGCTTTCGCTGTATTAGTAGTGTATGTATGCAGAACGTTGTTATCGGTTCAGAAGACGTTAGAAAACGTTGCAAGCACATTAGAAGGCTTAGAAAAGCAAATGCAAGGGATTAGCGTAGAGACGGAGCAATTATTACATAAAACAAATGCGTTAGCTGATGACATTCAACAGAAGTCACAATCATTAAATAAAGTAGTATCGGGTGTAGATGGAATTGGAACGACAATCCATTCTTTAAATACGAAACTTCGTAATGTATCAGAGTCTGTTACGGACGAAATTGAAAATAATGCAGATAAAGTAGCACAAGTTGTACAGTGGAGTAGCGCAGCAATTGAAGTATACAACCATTATCGTGCGACAAGACAAGAGAAAAAGGTTGAAAAAGAAGAGCGTAAACTAGAAAGACTTGAGAAGAAAGCTGAAAAGAAAGAGAAGCGCTCTAGACTTCGTATGAGAGGTGAATCGTGATGAATATGACAAAACTTGAGACAATTGAAGAGCTTGAAGTATTAGTAGAAAAGAACGAGCCTTATGTTCTTTTTAAACATAGTACGACATGCCCGATTAGTCATGGTGCATACACAGAATTTCAAGCGTATTGCCGTGAAGAAAGAGAAGTGCCAGCATATTACTTATACGTACAAGATGCGAGAGATGTTTCGAACCATGTTGCAGAGCAGTACAGCATTAAACATGAATCTCCGCAAGTGCTATACATAAAAGATGGAATGGTAGTATGGCATACATCGCATTGGAATATTAAAAAAGAAGCTTTAGAAGAGAATGTAAAATAGGGGGAGGCAAGCGAAGGGCTTGCTTCTTTTTTATTTTGTTGCAATATATTTATGGTACACTATAGATACATTAAAACTAAGTAAATTGACTTTTGAAAGTGGGTTTTAAGCAATGAAGAAAATGGCGTTATTCATCGCAAGCTTAAGTTTATTACTGGGGGCTTGCAGCAATAATACTATTGAGAAGAAAGATGAAGTTGTACAGAAAGATACGAAAGAAAAAAGTATGATTCCGAGAACTGCTGTTTCTAAGGATTACTATAGAACTGTTATTCCTTTAAAAGAACAAAAGGTAATTAATACAGTTAATGTTAAAACTAATTCTAAACTAGATTTAGCAGAATATGAAAATGGTTTAATGAATATTGCTTCAAAACAATTTGATACAGAAAATTACGTATTACAATTAAATCAATATATTCCAGAGAAAACAATTGATGAACTAGTTACGAAACAAGAAGTACCAGTTTTGACTAATATTATAGAACAAGACTACTTCGGCAAACAGAATTCAAATGAACTAAGCTTATCTGGTGTAGTTATTGGTTTATCTATGTCTTCAAGTGTATCTAATGAGGAAGCTATTGCTAAAGGTACTGAAGTTGCCAAGCAACTTATAGAAGCTATTAATAAAAATGATAAATATAACAAATCTCCAATTACGTTTGCTATATTTAAGCAAGAAAGCACAAGCTCTTTAAAGAATGGTACTTATATTTCAAGCGCTACTGTTCAAAAGAATGAGATTAACCTTGGAAATTGGGATACTATTGATGAAAAATCGTATTCGTATCCTTCTCAAGAATTTGCGGGAGCACAAAGAGAAGACAATAAAAAGTTAGATGATTTTTCAGAAGCAATAAAGAAATTCTCTCCAGGAGATTATATCCCTGTTAATGCTAAGGTTTCTTATAAGCAAAATAAGATGGATAAATTAAAGATGGATATTGTCGTTAAATATAATGGTAAGTCAGAATTAATGGCGCTTTCTCAAATGGCTGCTCAAAGTATGGTAGAAAAATTCCCTAAAGAGGCTAAAGTTCAATTACAGATAAAGTCTGAGAGTAAAATCGAGGCTGTTATTATAAAAGAGAAGAACAGCGATAAACCGTTCGTTTCTTTCTATAAAATAAAAGACTAGTTTTAGCTGTCTTTTTATTTTATAAATTTTCCGGAATACAGTAATTTAAATTTATACTACGGATTTTCTGCTTTCTTATTATGCTATTTCCACGTCTTTTTTCTATCTTTTTCATACATTATTCTATGTTGTATATCGTGTGACAACCTCGTATGTATCAGCTATAATAAGTTATCTTAAAAAAGTTAATGAAGAAATTTAAAAGAGGTGGCTTTCTTATGGCATCACAAGAGTTAGATCGATTACGTTCTAGCATCGATCAAATCAGCCTACAATTATTAGAGTTATTGAATGAAAGAGGCCGTCTCGTACAAGAGGTTGGAAACTTAAAAGAAGTACAAGGTGTGAAACGTTTTGACCCTGTACGTGAAAGAGAAATGTTGAATTTACTTGCGGAGAATAATAATGGTCCATTTGAAACATCGACCTTACAACATATTTTTAAACAAATTTTTCAAGCTGGTTTAGAATTACAAGAAGACGATCATCGCAAAGCGCTACTTGTTTCTCGTAAGAAAAAAGCAGAAGATACGATTGTGGAGATTAATGGAGAGAAAATTGGCGATGGAAACCAACATTTTATTATGGGACCATGTGCTGTAGAAAGTTATGAACAAGTACGCCAAGTTGCAGAAGCAATGAAAGAGCAAGGTCTGAAACTAATGCGTGGTGGTGCTTTCAAGCCTCGTACATCTCCATATGATTTTCAAGGTCTTGGATTAGAAGGATTGCAAATTTTACACCAAGTTGCAGATGAATATGATTTAGCTGTTATTAGTGAAATTTTAAATCCGAATGATATTGAAATGGCATTAGATTATGTTGATGTTATTCAAATTGGCGCTCGCAACATGCAAAACTTCGAGCTATTAAAAGCAGCTGGTGCTGTAAATAAGCCGATATTATTAAAGCGTGGTTTATCCGCAACAATTGAAGAATTTATTAATGCGGCAGAATATATTATGGCAGAGGGGAACGGTAATATCATTTTATGTGAACGAGGTATTCGCACATATGAAACAGCAACGCGTAATACGCTTGATATTTCCGCTGTGCCAATTTTAAAGAAAGAAACACATTTACCTGTTGTTGTCGATGTAACGCATTCTACAGGGCGACGCGACCTTCTATTACCAGCTGCAAAAGCGGCTATGGCAATTGGTGCTGATGCTATTATGGCTGAAGTACATCCGGACCCAGCAGTTGCATTATCAGATGCAGCACAACAAATGGATATTCCAGAATTCAATGAGTTTATGAAAGAATTAAAAGCATTCGGAAGTAAATTATAAAAAGATTTTTTAGTCTATGTAGGCTTTGTTACATAGACTTTTTACAAAAATTGCCCTTTTTTGCATAAAAAATACGAAAATACGAGAAAAGAAGCGAATTTTTTCGAAACTTTTGCGGGAAAATATTGTATGAGCCTGCGTTTTTATCGTATCATTAGTAAAAGGAAGAACTCGGGACGATTGTTGGCATCTGCAAATAGAGTTGATGTCTTTTTTTCATTCAAGTGAACCGATACATAAAAATAGATAACATAAATAGAAGGAGTGTGCGAAGAGATGAACGTAACAATCTATGATGTAGCTCGTGAAGCGAACGTTTCAATGGCTACCGTATCACGTGTTGTGAACGGTAACCCAAATGTAAAGCCTACAACAAGAAAGAAAGTATTAGAAGCAATTGATCGTTTAGGATACCGCCCAAATGCGGTAGCACGTGGACTAGCAAGTAAGAAAACAACTACAGTGGGTGTTATTATTCCTGATATCTCAAATACGTTTTATGCAGAACTTGCTCGTGGAATTGAAGATATCGCAACAATGTACAAATATAACATCATTTTAAGTAACTCTGATCAAAACAAAGAGAAAGAGTTCCACTTATTAAATACGATGCTTGGGAAACAAGTGGACGGGATTGTTTTCATGGGTGAAGATATTACAGATGTTCACATTGAAGAATTCAAAAAATCTCCAGTACCGATTGTATTAGCAGCATCATTTGATGAGCAAAATGAAACGCCATCAGTAAATATTGATTATATACAAGCAGCTTACGATGCAATGAAGCACTTTATTGAGCAAGGACATAAACGTATCGGTTTCGTCTCTGGTCCTTTCATTGATAAAGCAGGAAGCGCGAAGAAGTTACAAGGTTATAAAAAAGCTTTAGAAGAAGCAGGTATTTCATATGATGAAAATCTTGTAATCGATGGAGATTACACATATGATTCAGGTATCGAAGCATTTGAAAAGCTTTGGAGCAGTGATGAAAAGCCAACAGCAATCTTCGTATCTTCTGATGAAATGGCACTAGGTGTAATCCACGCAGCACAAGACGCTGGATTAAACGTACCAACTGATGTAGAAGTGCTTGGCTTTGATAACACACGCCTTGCATTAATGGTACGCCCACAGCTTTCAACAGTTGTACAACCAATGTATGATATCGGTGCAGTAGCAATGCGTCTATTAACAAAGTATATGAACAAAGAAAAAGTGGAAGATCACACTGTTATCTTACCTCACCGTATCCAATTTAGAGATTCAACGAAGTAAGTATAAAAAAGCTCACAGCGATTGCTGTGAGCTTTTATTCATATTCAGGGTAGTATTTTTTTACTACTGTATCTACAGTTTCATTTTTCTTAACATGTAAAAATCTTGCGTACAATTCTTTTCCTGTGTCAAATGGCGTATCGTCTAACTCGAAAACATGAAGCACTTTTCGAAAATTCCATGTTACTTGCTGATCGTACATATTATCGTACGTATCTACAGATTGTATAGCTACCTGTTCCCCTAGCTCATGAGCTTCTTCCAAACTGTTTGCTTTAACGAGAATAATACTTTCTTCAAAAAAATATTGGGATTTTATTCCTGAAATGTTCTTCTAAGCCATAATGTAGAATAGGATTCCTTGTTATATGTCACATAAGTGCAAATTCACCTATTATAGGGCAATGTCATGTATAATAGAAAGAAAAGGCTTGTGAGGGGGGAGAAGAGATGATCGTTCTTTGGATAATTACGCTTTGTATGACTGCTATTTTTGCATATATGACGTTAAAACAAAATGGCTTAAAGCGATTTGTTCCAGGAAGTATTCTTGCAGGAATCGCCCTTATCACGTATGTAATTTCAATTTTTACTGAAAGTATTTCGATAGATTTAAGTACGAGCTTAATGTTTATTGGTATTACACTATTTGCAGGTAGCATTATGGTACTTATGGTTGCAGGTATTATTATATTTATTCATATGAATTCAGAAACGTTATAGCATAAAAAAAGGCATGTCCCTAAGGGGCATGCCTTTTATCCGTTCAATTATGCTCTATCTTTAGAAGAGTTTTGTTGTTTTAGTAAGTCGCGAATTTCGCCAAGAAGAACTTCTTCTTTTGTTGGTTCTGGAATTTCTTCTGTCTTTTCTTCCTCTTCTTCTCTTTTAGATGTTAGTTTATTGAAAACTTTAACAAACATAAAGATAGCAGCTGCAATAATTAAGAAATCAAAAATAGTTTGGATGAAGTTACCATACATAATAGATGATTTACCGAATGAAATTTTTAAATCTGTAAAGTCAACGCCACCTAATACCATACCAAGTAATGGTGTGATGATATCTTTTACTAAAGAACTAACGATTTTACCGAATGCAGCACCGATTACAACCCCGACAGCTAAATCAATTACATTCCCTTTGAACGCGAATTTTTTAAATTCGTTCCACATGTGTCAATCCCATCCTTTCCACGATTCATTATGAAATTTATAATTCCTATCAACATATTCTATAGAAATTTGGAAGAGAAATAAAGAGGAAATGGGAATGAAAGTAAATTCTGAAAAATGTATCCGTTTTAATTTTTGTTTGCAGAATGCAGTAAAGATTGGAGCAATTGCTGTGTTTTTAACCCTTCTAATCCATCTATAACCGGCTTTGTATTACCTTGTACACATTCGATAAAATGGTGAACCGCATCTTCAAAACCACGCTGTTTTAACGTCGTGTCCCATGATGGTGAACCAATCTGTGAAACTGAACTTTCCTGCTCAACTTCAAATGTGTTCATATTTTTTACGCGAATGATTTTACCTGTCGTTACAAGTTCAATTTGTTCTAAATTTGTACCAGCATGGCGATGCATCGCTGTAGAAAGTAATAGTCCATTTGCAGTTGTATATGTATGATGCCCGTACAGAAGTTCATTCTTTTCATTGACTTGCATCATATTGTGAACGACGTTAAGGTCATCATTAGCTAACCAGCGAGCAGTATCTACAATATGTAAGTAATCATCTAACATCGTAAAGTCATACGTATATGGCCCCACTTTATTTGTGCGGTGCTTTTCAATTCGAATCCATGAAATATCATTAGCTTGCTCTTTGGCAGCAACGTACATAGGAACGAATCGGCGATTAAATCCTACCATTAACTTTCGATTGTACTTTTCACTCATGTCAACTAGCTTCTCTGCTTGTTCAATGGTAGCAGCTAGCGGCTTATCAACATAAACGTCGATTCCTTTTTTCAGAAGTTCAGAAACGATTTCATAATGTGTAGCAGTTGAACTATGAACGAAGATTGCATCACATTCAGAAGCTAGTGTTTCCATAGAATGAAAGTCTTGAATACGATATTGCTGGCAAACTTGTTTCCTTTTTTCCGCATTAGGTGTAAACGCCCCTACAAAATCCCAATCTGTTTCTTTTGTAAGTGTTGGAAGATAGGCTTTTTGTGCAATACTTCCAAGTCCAATCATCCCAATTTTAGGTTTGTTCATGTTTATTCCCACCCTATTAATATTGATGTAACGGGTTAAATGTAGCATAGGGTGGGGGAGGAAGGCAAAAAATAGCTTTTTACTTACGTCCTTCTAACAAAATCTTCTCTATCTCTTCGAAGTTATGAGCGCGGGCATACTACAATGAAGAGAGCGGCATTATTGTTGTGAACGTCTGCAACTGTAAGGAAAAGTATGAATAAGGAAATTTATGTTAAAATATAAAGAGAGAGAAAGCATCTTTGTTTTGCTAACACACACGATAGTTTAAGAGGGAGTGTTAGATTTTGGGGGCTGAATTAAAGAATAATAAATCAAACAAGGCTTCAAAGATTGGAACTAATATCATACTTATTTTATTAATTATTGGTGCAATACAAATGTTTTATGATGAAGATTCTACGAATGATCATTTCGGTGGGTTATTTATGATGGTCTTTTTTGCAATTAAAATAATTTCTAGTTTTATGATAAGTTTAAAAGAAGGAGATAAAAAGGCAGTATTACTTGATGTGGGTTTAGTTGTTATTTCTTGTGTTCTTTTAGTTGTTTTTAGTGTGAAATATTTCTTTTGAAAAAAGCTCATAGTCTTATAGAGGCTGTGAGCTTTCCTTAATAATAACGGTACTAGTGTAACGATTTATAAAATGTTTGAGTAGTAGAAGTAAACAGAGTAGCTTCTTCTAAAAAAGGATAATGGTTGCTGTTCTCAAATGTAATAAAGATAGAATTACGTATGCCATCATGCATCTCGATAGAATACTGAATCGGGCACTGTACATCATGTCTTCCGCATATAATAAGGGTCTTTGTTTGGATGGAAGGTAAATTCTCTCTTAAATCAAATGAAGGATATTCGTGAGAGAAAGCGTTCATCCGGCTAACAGACATTGTTTTTTTGATTGGTTTACAAAAATAAGAGTTGTAGTTTTCAGGTTTATACAAAGATAATTTTGTCCTCTTAGTAGAGAGTTCCTTTCGTTCTTCATTTGTAAGGTGAGGGCTTTTTAAGTTTTCGATGAGTTGTTGCATATAATGAAACTGCGGATGTGCTGGGTTATAAATACAAAATGGTGTTTCGGTATAGTTACTTGCTGCGGCTCCGACGATAACTAATGATTGCAAGGAAGTTGGATATGTAATGGCATATAAAAGTCCAAGCATACCGCCTGTTGAATGACCAGCGAAATGCCATGTTGGAAGTTGTAAAGCTTCTCTTATTGCTTCTAAGTCGTGAATGGTTTCAATCATACTTAATTCATTTTTTGACTGGGCTTTTGCAGAGTTACCAGCGTCTCGTAAATTAATGAGGAATACACGATGTGTGGAAGTAAAAACATCCGCAAAATAATCACCGGTTTCATTAAATTGTGAATAGTGGTGTGTAATGCAAAGTGGTTCGCCATTGCCTTTTGCAAAGAATTCGAATGTCCCGCGTTTCGTGTGGATCATTTGTTGTGTCCACATAATATCACTACCTTTTCTCATAAAAGTTGGACCAGTTAATTATTAAATAAAATATATCAGCGAATCTCAAGATATATCGGCGATTATCAAAACATATCGACTTACCGACAGAAACCGACAATAAATAAAAGGAGGCTATTCAAAAACGAGCCTCCTTTTATTTTAGTACAAAGATTTTGTCATATTATTCCGAATAATTTCAAGGGATTTCGCTACAGTTAATGCATTCTTTTCTTCAATTTCTGGTTTACGGGGGATAGGTTTATACATGTTGTCTGGATCTTCCCATGTGAGGGGAAGATCTGTTTCGGCTTGTCCTTTCCAAGCGTCAATCCATTCTGGAGGGAGATAACCTGAGATGTTTTGGATGTTGTTCATTTCGAGCCAAATAAGTGCCCAAGCTCTTGGGACGACGCGCCAGTGGTCATAGCCACCGCCGCCGACAGCAATCCAGCGACCGTTACAATATTCATTGGCGATTTCGCGAGCGAGCTTCGGTATTTCACGGTAAATATTCATCGTCGCGCAAAGGTGTGTAAGTGGATCATAATAATGTGCGTCAGCGCCATTTTGCGTTAAAATAATATCCGGTTTAAAGTATGCTGCAACTTCTTTTACGACAGTTCGATATGACTCTAAGAATGATTCGTCTTCTGTAAAAGCATCGAGTGGAACGTTAAAAGAATAACTATAGCCATTACCTTGTCCGCGTTCATTTACAGCGCCAGTTCCAGGGAATAAATAACGCCCAGTTTCATGTAATGAAATGGTGCATACGTTAGGATCATCGTAAAAAGACCACTGTACACCATCACCATGATGAGCATCTGTATCGATATATAGGACGCGTAAACCGTATTTTTTCTGAATATATTTCATTGCGATGGAACTATCGTTATAAATGCAAAATCCGGATGCCTTGCCGCGAAAGCCGTGATGTAAGCCGCCGCCTAAATTAAGCGCGTGCTTTACTTTTCCGGAAAGAACAGCGTCAACAGCTGTTAACGTACCGCCAACGAGTAACGCACTTGCTTCGTGCATATTTGGAAACATCGGTGTATCTTCTGTTCCGAGTCCATATGTCATCGCAATCGATTTTTCTAACTTACCTTCTCCAGCACGTTTTACCGCATTTATGTACTCCTCTGTATGAACGTAGGCAATCTCTTCATCTGTAGCCATCCGTGGCGGGATGACTTGAGAGGGAGAGATAAAACCGCTCTTTTGTAATAAATCATACGTAAGTGTGACGCGCAGTTGGTTAAAAGGATGATCAGGGCTAAACGAATAGCCCCGAAAGTCATCCGAATAAATAAACGCGCTACTCATGCTTGCATCCCCATAATGTTCGGCCATAATACGCGGTAGCCTTCTGCTTCAAGTGCATCAATCACTTTTAGCGGATTCATCGTTTGAATGCGGAAAACGAGTACTTTATCATTCTCATCTTTTGCTGGATAGACGAGAACGCTCACGATATTTATTTGTAAATCACTAAAAATAGCAACGACTTTTCCGAGAATACCAGGTTCATTTTTTACTTGAATTTCAATTTGTGAACTTGGTTGATGTGCTCCTGTTAATTTCACTAACGTGTGCAAGACCGTAGATTCAGAAATGATTCCAACTAACTTCCCAGCCTTTGTAACAGGAAGACAGCCAATTTTATTTTCAAAAAATAACGTAGCAATTTCCTCAACGAAATCGAGAGGATGGCAAGTCATAACAGGATGTTTCATAATAAGTTCAAGCGGTTGCCGTAGCATATCGAGTGAAACTTGTTCATCTAAAATAGACGGACTTGCATCTCTTACATCCCGATCAGAAATAATGCCTACGACATGATTATTTTGATCGACAATTGGAATGTGCCGAATGCCTTTCGTACGTATCGTTCGGATTGCTGTTTCGATTGTATCGTTTGGATGTAGTGTAACTACATTTTGATTCATAATTTCTTCTACAATCATTCCAGTTGCCCCCTTTATTAATACATAAAACGATTGTGAAAACGTAGACGATCAAATGCTTGAATGGAATCCGTATCAACACGTTTTCCAATACGGACCATTAAACAGTTAGCAGGGTGTGAACAAATTTCAGGATCATCTGTAGCCATCCATTGTAAACCACCAGCATTCATCATCTTTTCCATTACTTTTCGGTATTCCCAAACATTTAAGCCTGTTTGTTTTAAATCCCAGTGCCAATAATATTCAGTCGTTAATATAATGTAATCTTCCATATAATCATCCATCATTGAAACTTCTAATAAGTTCTTTCCGACAGAGCACCCGCGGAAGGCTGGGACTACTTCAATTGCCCCGAGCTCAATTAAGTTTTCTATTTTTCCTTCTGACCATCGCTCGAGCGGATCAGGATACAAGTATGTAACATATCCAACGATCGTTTGGTCATGTCTAGCAATAATGAGACGAGCTTCTGGTAATTTAGAAATTTCGACAATTGCTTTATATTGCTGTTCGGCAGGACGAAACGCAACTAAATCTGGATGGAATTCATACATTTCAAGATTATGTGTAGAGACAGGACCTTCAATAATTAAAGTGCCCTTCGCTGTTTTTAAGTTTCTAGCATTATATATTTTTTTATGAATCAATGTATTGCTCACCACCTTGAGGGTTTGTGAATCTATTAATATCGTACTTTATAATATATGCGATGTGAATCGAATTTTGTCAGTAAAAATTTGTCTAAAAATCAACAAATATACTGAAAATTTTAAAAAATGTCATTATAATAGATAATAGAATACATAGGAGGGGGATGTAAAGTATGAAAGTAGAAACGCTTCCAGTCATTAAAGGAAAAAATAATTTGCCGAATTATGAAGAGGCATACGCGAATTTTAACTGGGAAGAGGTTAATAAAAATTTTACTTGGAATGAGACAGGCCGAGTAAATATGGCGTATGAAGCAATTGATAAGCATGCGAAATCCGATCGTAAAAATAAAGTAGCCCTTTATTATCAAGATGGATCGCGAAAAGAGAAATATACATTTAAGGAAATGAAGGATTTTTCTAATAAAGCAGGAAACGTCCTGAAAAATTATGGCGATGTTGAAAAAGGCGATCGCGTTTTTATTTTTATGCCGCGTTCTCCAGAATTATATTTTGCGCTTTTAGGTGCGGTGAAATTAGGGGCAATTGTTGGGCCGCTATTTGAAGCATTTATGGAAGGTGCAGTTCGCGATCGTTTAGAAGATAGCGAAGCAAAGGTGTTAATTACAACGCCTGAATTGTTAGAGCGCATACCATTAAATGATTTACCAGCTTTAAAAACAGTCTTTCTTGTTGGAGACAATGCAGAAGAGGGCGGTAAACTTGTAGCGTTCAATCCTTTATTTGAACAAGCTTCAAAAGAATTACATATCGAATGGTTAGGCCGTGAAGACGGTTTAATTCTTCATTATACGTCTGGTTCTACTGGTAAGCCAAAAGGTGTACTTCATGCGCAAAACGCAATGGTGCAGCACTATCAAACGGCGAAGTGGGTATTGGACTTAAAAGAAGATGATGTATATTGGTGCACAGCTGACCCAGGCTGGGTAACTGGAACTGCTTACGGTATTTTCGCACCGTGGTTAGTCGGAGCGTCAAATGTTATTTTAGGCGGACGATTTAGTCCAGAAGCGTGGTATGAAGCGCTGCAAGATTACGGTGTAACAGTTTGGTATAGTGCACCAACAGCTTTCCGTATGTTAATGGGAGCTGGACAAGACGCAATTAAAAAATACGATTTATCACAAGTGCGCCACGTATTAAGTGTTGGTGAGCCATTAAATCCAGAAGTAATTCGCTGGGGTATGAACGCATTTGGACTTCGTATTCATGATACGTGGTGGATGACAGAAACAGGTGGACAAGTTATTTGTAACTACCCTTGTATGGAAATCCGTCCGGGTTCAATGGGTAAACCAATTCCAGGTGTGAAAGCAGCGATTGTTGATAATGAAGGAAATGAAGTGCCTCCATACACAATGGGGAACTTAGCAATCGGTAAAGGTTGGCCAGCTATGATGCGTGGAATCTGGAATAACCAGCAAAAATATGAGTCTTACTTTATGCCAGGAGACTGGTACGTATCAGGTGATTCAGCTTATATGGATGAAGATGGATACTTCTGGTTCCAAGGACGTATTGACGATGTAATTATGACGTCAGGTGAGCGCGTTGGTCCATTTGAAGTAGAAAGTAAACTAATCGAGCATGCTGCTGTTGCAGAAGCTGGTGTAATTGGTATTCCAGATCCAGTACGTGGTGAAATTATTAAAGCATTTATCGCGCTTCGTGCGGGATATGAACCATCGGATGAATTAAAAGAAGAGATTCGTCAATTTGTAAAAAAAGGCCTAGCAGCTCATGCAGCGCCAAGACAAATTGAATTTAGAGATAAATTACCGAAAACGAGAAGTGGTAAAATTATGCGCCGCGTATTAAAAGCGTGGGAGCTGAATTTACCAACAGGTGACTTATCAACGATGGAAGATTAAGAGGGAAAGGTCTGAACGAAAAACGTTCAGACCTTTCTTTTTTTGTGATATCATAAACTTATATATATGAGTTGAAGGGGGGAGTATGATGAAAACAGAAAAAGAAAAGATGATACTAGGAGAAATGTACATACCGGCTGATCCAGTTTTAGTTCAAGAGAGGGAGCAGGCTCGTATATTAACGAGAAAATTCAATGATACGCCAGAAGTACAATTAAAAGAGCGTAGCGAAATCATAAAAGAATTATTCGGAACGACAGGAGACAATATTCATCTTGAATCTTCTTTTAGATGTGATTACGGTTATAACATTCATGTTGGCGAAAATTTTTACGCGAACTTTGACTGTACAATTTTGGACGTATGCCCAGTAACAATTGGAGTGAATTGTATGTTTGCTCCAGGTGTTCACATTTATACAGCAACACACCCGCTTGATCCAGTAGAGCGCATAAGCGGATCAGAATACGGAAAACCAGTTACAATTGGCGATAACGTATGGATTGGCGGAAGAGCGATTATTAATCCAGGTGTAACAATTGGAGATAATGCAGTTATCGCATCTGGCGCCGTTGTAACGAAAGATGTGCCTGATCATGTAGTAGTTGGCGGGAATCCTGCAAAAATTATTAAAAAAATAAAATAATATTTGAACGCATTGCCTTCCTCGTCTGTATACATTTATGAAAGAATAGATGAGGGAGGCTTTTTATATGTCTAATAAATTGATGCTTACTTTTGCTTTAGTTGGAATTATAGTTGTATTTTCTGGTGGATTATTTTTGCCAATACCAATTGGATTTAAATTTTCAATGATTACAGTTGGAGTCATAATGATTGTTATGTTTTCAATCATTATTCCGTTTGATAGAAAACATATAGTACGAAAAAAAGGATATAAAATTGATTTTACAAAAACAAAAGTGTATTTTCGCTGGAATGTATTTGATACGATTTCGGCTTGTCTTGCAGTGTATGCATGCATATGCGTGCAAGTATTAAATATTTTAGTGTTAAGTGGTCATACAATACAAAACTCATATGTTCAATTTTTTACGCTTCAATCACAAGCGTGGATTATTGTCGCAAGTGTATATTTAATTTCCCGCATTTCGTTAACGTTAAAAGGAATAAAGGAGATCAAAAATCATGGCGCAGATTGGGATTGAGGAGGACCTCATGCTTGCGTACCAAAAGGGAGATAAGCAGGCTGGGGAAAAACTATACGTTTTAATTAAACCAGCGCTATACACATTTTTATATCGATTTAACCGAGATGAACAATTAAGTATCGATCTCGTGCAAGATACGTTTTTGACGTTAGAACGTAAGAAACATATGTATGAACCTGAAAAAGGCAAAATAAAAACGTATTTATTTCAAATTGGTTATCGTCTTATGATTAATAAATTAAATAGAAGAAAAAAGTGGCGTACGCTTTTGCCATTTTTAGTGCCGATTCAAGAAAAAGAATTTTCTCACGAAGATCGGCTCACAGTAAGAGAAGCAATTTTGAAAGTTCCTGAAGAACAGCGAGCTGTTCTTATTCTTTCTTATTATCATGATATGCAGCAAAAAGAGATTGCAGAGATATTAAACATTCCGATTGGAACAGTGAAGTCGAGACTTCATAACGGAATAAAGAAATTGAAACAATTGCTGGAGGTGGATGAAATTGAGCGAAAATCCCTTTAAGAGTGAATATAAATTACAGCAGCATTTAGATAGTGACCATGTAGAAATACCAGATTTTCCAAAAACGGTAAGTCGCTTCGATCGATTAATCGGATTTCTTGGTTCTCCAGCGAAAGATCCTGTGGAGGCGACGATTGGGAATGATTTATCGGTTGTGTTTCATGTATCGTTATTAGTTGGTGTTCCAATTCTTTCTCTTATTACGATACTCTTTGCGACGTTATAAAGGATTGTTAAGCAGAGAAACCCCACCTCTATTTGACATGCCTATATAAATGATGGTATAAAGAAAAGTATATGAATAATTGAGCGTGGAAAGGGAGAAGTAGTGATCATTTCCCTGTTTTAGAGAGCTGATGGCCGGTGAAAATCAGCACATAGATGATCGCGAATTACGCCCCTAGAGCATCTTTTTTCGATTGAATTGTATTCAAAAGGGAAAAGACGGTGCTAAGCCGTTATGTAAATAAGGTGGTAGGCTTTTTTTTGTCTGCAACTAGGGTGGTAACGCGATAATCAAAATCGTCCCTTATTTAAAGGGGCGATTTTTTTATGTTTTCAACCTTCACGCCAGTAATGAACTTAAAGGAGAGTATGTAGGATATGGGTATTTTACAAGATCTTGAATTTCGCGGTCTGATTAATCAGCAAACAGATGCTGAGGGCCTTGAGCAATTATTAGAAAAAGAAAGCGTTAAATTATACTGTGGTTTCGACCCGACAGCGGATAGCTTACACATCGGTCATATGTTACCAGTATTAATGTTACGTCGTTTCCAATTAGCTGGTCACCAACCAATCGCACTTGTTGGCGGTGGTACTGGTATGATCGGTGACCCAAGTGGTAAAAAAGCAGAGCGTACATTAAATACAAAAGATACAGTTGCTTACTACACAGAAAGCATTAAAAACCAACTTTCAAACTTCTTAGAGTTTGAAAACGTGGACAACCCAGCAACAATGGCTAACAACTATGACTGGCTTGGTAACTTAGATGTAATTACATTCTTACGCGATATCGGTAAAAACTTCGGTTTAAACTATATGTTAGCAAAAGATACAGTAGCATCTCGTTTAGAAACTGGGATTTCATTCACTGAGTTTAGTTACATGATTTTACAATCATACGACTTCTTAAACTTATACCAACAGCACAATTGCCGTCTTCAAATCGGTGGTAGTGACCAATGGGGTAACATTACAGCTGGTCTTGAATTAATCCGTAAATCAGAAGAAGATGCGAAAGCATTCGGTTTAACAATTCCACTTGTTACAAAATCTGACGGTACGAAGTTTGGTAAAACAGAAGGCGGCGCAATTTGGTTAGACCCAGAGAAAACAACTCCTTACGAGTTCTACCAATTCTGGATTAACACAGATGACCGCGACGTAGTTAAATACTTAAAATACTTCACATTCTTATCTCACGAAGAAATTCTTGAGCTTGAGAAGCAAGTAACGGAAGCGCCAGAAAAACGTGCAGCACAAAAAGCATTAGGTTCTGAAATGACAAAACTTGTTCACGGCGAAGAAGCGTTAGAGCAAGCAATTAAAATTTCAGCTGCACTATTCAGCGGTTCTGTAGCAGAACTGACTGCAAGCGAAATCGAACAAGGATTCAAAGACGTACCATCTGTAGAACGTACTGCAGAAGATACAGTATTAATCGACTTACTTGTAGAAAGCAAAATCTCTCCATCAAAACGTCAAGCACGTGAAGATGTAACGAACGGCGCAATCTACGTAAACGGTGAGCGTACACAAGCATTAGACTACGTTGTAACAGAAAACGACCGCATCGAAGGTAAATTCACAATCATTCGCCGCGGTAAAAAGAAATATTTCTTAATTCGTTACTAATCAGAAACGAATATATAACAAATAATACCCCGAATTGTAGGCTGAAAAGTTTATGATTCGGGGTTTTTATGTATGAATTTAGATTGTCTGATATTTTCTTGTAAATAGAATATGAAGAATTAATATGAGCATATAAAGTAAGCTAATTAACATAACGATAAATGCCGCGGGATAAAATTTTGCCGCATATATAAAGAAATCGATTTGATAAATATCGTCATAATGTGAAACGTACCCTTTAAAATAATTCGTAAACTTAGCGCTATATTTCCATTCATCGGGATAATCTATTAAATTACTCCCCTGATACCAACTCATAAGTGCGGAAGTAATAAACAGCATAAATGAACTGCCTAACTGAACCATTTGATTTATTGTCAAAATGAATCAACCTCCTATATTATGGATATTATAGCGTGCATTCATATTTCTGTAACCCTTTTGTTGTAATCTCCTTTTCGAGTTCATACGGAAATCACATGTAAGCGGTATGATAAACGTATAACAAATAGAAAGGAGTGGTAAAACGAAATGTCACTAGAAGCGCTCATTATTTTTTCTTTGCTAAATGCGGGTCAGCTTGCAGAGAACACGAAGGTTGATATACATAAAGAGCAGAAAGATGCTTATGTATATGTTCAAAAAGAGGAAAATAAATAATTTTATTTTATATATAAATGAAAAAAAGCCAATCTAGAGGATTGGCTTTTTTTCATTGCGTTGGAAATCCCTCTTTTTAAACATTAGCTAAAATTTAATCATAGCATGAAATGATAAGTGGTTCCAAATCTTTTAAATCATTAACATTATCAATGAAAATTCTACTTACTCCCTGTGATTTTGGGGCTTGCTCAACAACGAAATTAGGACATAGCTGTTTAGTAGCTTCTAAATCTAGTCTTACAACTAAGGATTTTGCATCTCCATCAAGGAAGAGACGTATAAACCATTTTGTGATTACACGATTCATGATGCAAAAATAACTAATGGTATCTTTATATTTAAGATCGCTAATGTCTCTTTGATTTTCAGTTAATATCCCTTTAACAATGTTAAAGGCAGTCAATTCATCCTCGGTAGTGAAAACTCTATCTGTTTTGTCTTCTTTGCTTATATCTTCAATTATTTCGGCGGAAGCGGCTGCAACTAGGCTTGTTTCTATTTTCTCCGATGTTTTTGTTTCTTTTGGTGTTAAACCATCACTGATTATTTCTAATAGTGTTCGATTAATTGCTTTTTTAACAATTGGTCGGAATCGCTCTAAAACGTTATTTGTAATTCTAGTTGAGCTAAAGTCTTTAATTAGAAAACGAAGGAAGTCATCTGAAGGATTTTTAAATAATTCTTTAATTGTAGAGTTTAAATTGGTCATATAAATAAGCTCTTCGGCATATTTTACAATTCCTTCAGCTTCAAAATTTTCTTTTGTAAAAGTTTCAATCGTTTCAATATCTACATTGGTTAAATTATCCATACTGAATGTGAAGAAAGGTTTTTCATCCATCACATTGTCATTTGTTAAATCAGTATAAAACTTGTATTCTACACCATTAGTTAGTACCCCTACTTTGACATCAGGTAAGGCATTGAAATACCTAGATAGTTGCGCATCGTGTTTAAGGAGATTTTCTGTTACAGATTTTGCCTCAATTAAAATAATTGGAACTCCATTTTTGAAAACCGCATAATCGACTTTTTCTCCCTTTTTAGTTCCAAAGTCTGCAATATACTCAGGTCTAACTTCTAAAGGGTTGAAAACGTCATAACCTAGCTTTTGAAGAAAAGGAATAATTAATGATTGCTTGGTCATTTCTTCATTAGTTATGTACTCTTTTCGTTCTAAAATTTGGTTAGCTATTTTATTTATGTCATTTCTGAATTCCATAGCAACGTCTCCTTGTTATAAAGTTTAAAATTCTTAATATCATTGTTATTCTGTGAAAATTCATAATATAACAGAAGTTCTGTATGAAAATAGGAAGGTTATTCTTTTTGTTTGAATTTGATTAAATAAAAAATATTTGTTTTAGATGGGAGTATAGAGTATTGGGATTTTTGTGTTACGTGGGATATAAAAAAATATGGTGAGAATTGAAAAAAGCCAATCCAGAGGATTGGCTTTTTGTCATTAACGAGAGTAGAACTCTACGATTAATGCTTCGTTGATTTCAGCTGCTAACTCAGAACGCTCAGCGTGACGAGTGTAAGTAGCTTCTAACTTATCAGCATCGAAAGTTAAGTATTCTGGTACGAAGTTGTTAACTTCGATCGCTTCTTTAACAACAACAAGGCTGTTAGATTTTTCGCGAACGCTGATAGTTTGACCAGGTTTTTACACGGTAAGATGGGATATCTACGCGAGATCCATCAACTGTGATGTGACCGTGGTTTACTAATTGGCGAGCTGCACGACGAGTGCGAGCTAAGCCCATACGGTAAACTAAGTTGTCAAGACGAGCTTCAAGAAGGATCATGAAGTTTTCGCCGTGCTTACCAGGCATTTTACCTGCTTGGTCAAATGTGCGACGGAATTGACGCTCAGTCATGCCGTACATGTGACGAAGTTTTTGTTTCTCTTGTAATTGTAAACCGTATTCTGAAAGTTTCTTACGTTGGTTAGGACCGTGAGGACCTGGTGCGTAAGGGCGTTTTTCTAATTCTTTTCCTGTGCCGCTTAGAGAGATTCCAAGACGACGAGACAGTTTCCAAGCTGGACCTGTATAACGAGCCATAGTTGACTCCTCCTTTAAAAATGTTTTTATTTACGTAAAATAAAAACAGACGTAATCGATATTTACGGGCATTTTGTTTTCATGTACCTTCGCTCCAGCAGCAGGGAGTTACGAGATACACCTCCGTAGAGGAACAAAATACAAACGATAAACTCACATTACAAGGCTGCCTTTTTATTTTACACAAACGCTATTATATCTTTTACCCAGAGTTTCGTCAAGCGACTCCCTTTTTGTTTTATGCATATAAATTTTGGAAATTAACAAGAAGGAATTTAAAACAATATAAAAGAAGAGATAGAAACAGAAATAAAACGCTTACATAAAATGTAGTAAAAACGTTCATCAATTTTTTGTTGATGAATATGCGGCAGTAAAAACATAAAGGGGATGTTTTTATGAAAAAGAAACATATAGAGACAGCACTAATTCATCATGGTTATGAATCAAATGAGAATAAAGGGAGTTTAACACCACCTTTATTTCAAACTTCTACATTTACGTTTGAGACAGCACAGCAAGGAGAAGCGAGTTTTGCGGGAGAAGATCCATCTTATATTTATTCAAGGCTTGGGAATCCAACTGTGAAGTTATTTGAAGAACGTATGGCTGTTTTAGAAGGTGGAGAGGAAGCGCTGGCGTTCGGTTCAGGTATGGCAGCCATTTCAGCAACTTTAATTGGCTTTCTAAAGGCTGGAGATCATATTATTTGTTCAAATGGATTATATGGATGTACTTACGGTTTTTTAGAAGTGTTAGAAGAGAAATTTATGATTACGCATTCGTTTTGTGATATGGAAACAGAGGCTGATATTGAAAATAAAATCCGCCCAAATACAAAGCTCATTTTCGTTGAAACACCAATTAATCCAACGATGAAATTAATTGATTTAGAAAAGGTGATCGGGGTAGCGAAGCGAAATGACTTGCTTGTTATTGTCGATAATACGTTTTGTTCACCTTATTTACAAAGACCTCTTGAGCTCGGTTGTGACGCCGTCGTTCACAGTGCGACAAAATATATTGGTGGTCACGGGGATGTTGTAGCGGGTGTAACGATTTGTAGAACGAAAGCGTTAGCTGACAAAATTCGTCCGATGCGAAAAGATATCGGCGGTATTATGGCGCCATTTGATGCGTGGTTATTGTTACGCGGATTAAAAACATTAGCAGTAAGAATGGATCGTCATTGTGATAATGCGGAAAAAATTGTATCGTTTTTGAAAAATCATGAAGCGGTAGAAGGTGTTTGGTACCCGGAAGGGGAATTAGCATCCCGGCAAATGAAACGAGGCGGGGGCGTTATTTCTTTTTCAATTAAAGGCGGAAAAGAGGAAACACAGTCGTTTATCAATGACCTACATTTTATTACAATTGCTGTAAGTTTAGGTGATACAGAAACATTAATTCAGCATCCAGCAACGATGACACATGCTGCTATTCCAGCTGAACTAAGAAAAGAAATGGGTATTTTCGATAATTTAATTCGTTTATCTGTCGGTTTAGAATCATGGGAAGATATCGTTTCTGATTTAGAGCAAGCGTTAAAGAAAATATCTACTGTTAATCAATAAAAAAGAGTGAGTTATCGGTTTCGTACATGACGTACTAAATCGACAACTCGCTCTTTTCTTTTTTTAAATATGTTTTAGGAGTGTTTCCACAAACTTTTCTAAATAGTGCTGATCTACTTCGTCAAAACGATTTTTTTCAGGACTATCAATATCAAGTACACCGATGACATTTCCGTCTTTTAGAATCGGTACAACGATTTCTGAATTAGAAGCACTATCGCAAGCGATATGTCCTGGGAATTGATGGACGTCCGCCACAAGCTGCGTTGTTTTCGTTTCAGCTGCTGCGCCGCAAACGCCTCGTCCAAATGGAATGCGCACGCAAGCAGGCATTCCTTGGAATGGTCCAAGAACAAGCTGATTTCCTTCTGTTACATAAAAGCCAACCCAATTAACGCGATCTAAAAATTGGTTTAATAGTGCGGACGCATTTGATAAGTTTGCGACTACGTTTGGTTCGCCAGTTAATAATGCATCCAGTTGTTTAATTACGGTCTCATATTGCTCTTCACGAGATCCTGCATAACTTTCTTTTGTAAACATGGAAACAACTCCCTTTTTAGCGAGATATGTAAAATGATAGCAAAATACGATGTATTTCACATGACTTTGTCGATAGAAAATTAAAGGAATTTGTCTTAAAAGTCAAGAAATTTAAACTATAGCTGTTCAGTGAGGGGAAGTGAGCGCATGAAGCAGACGAAACAAAAGGTAATTGATGCGGCAATATCGTTGTTTAATACGAAAGGTTATAACGGGACATCGGTGCGAGACATTGCAAAGCGAGCGGATGTGAATGTAGCGAATATTTCATATTATTTTGCTGGAAAGCAAGGGTTATTAGAACAGCTGATTACTGATTTTTTAGAAGGATATATTCATGTAATTGAAACGTCATTTGAACAGAGAGAATATTTATCGGCTAAAGATGTGATGGTGCAAATGGTGCGCGGGATTTTACGATATCAATTTGATAATAGAGAACTGACACGTTTTTTTTATAGAGAGCTTTCGCTTGATACGACATTAATTCGTGAAGTGATGACCGTTTATTTTTCTAGAGAAAGATATTATATAGAGCAAATCATTAAACAGGGACAAATGAAACAAGAGTTTAAAAAGGTATCTTTTACAATGTTTATGACGCAATTAAAAGGCATGATAAATATGCCGTTTTTATATCCGCAATATATATCAGAAGTGTTGCATTCTTTTCCGTCCGAGACATTTTTCCTAGAAATGTACACGAAAGAAATTGAGCAATGGATGGAACAAACATTATATAAAGCGAATATGTACTATGAATGGCCGAGAGCTGTTCATATGTGAAAAATCCCCACCTAACGAACTGAGGTGGGGATTTTTATGTCTTGTTTTCTTTGGCATAAATTGTTGCATAATAGCGCAATAATTGTTAATGAGGCGCCGGCAATTTCAATTTTGTCGACTGTGTAACCTCGAAAGATAGAACCGATAAGTGCAAGTATAGGAACTAAATTCATAAATAATATGCCGTTAATAGATGAAATATATCGATTTCCTGTGTTCCAGCAAAATACAGCTATAACGCCGGCGATAATCGACATATAAAAGAGCTCAAAACGAACGCTCATAACTGTAGATAATGATGGTACATTAACGACGTTTGTGTAAGTTAAGAAAGTGACAATAATGATGAGTGAAATTGAGCCGAATAAACAAGTTAACGTCGTATATCGAAGTGGTGACCAAGATTGAAAACGAGCACCGCCGTTCGTGTAAATTACCCAGCAAGTAACGCCGCATAACATAAATATATTTGTTGATAAGTGGCTTGCTGCTCCAAATAATAAATGAATATTTCCTTTTGAAATGACAAGCATAACACCGAGTAATGCAACGAACATACAAAGAAATGTGTAATTTTGTGGGCGTTTGTTTTTTGTTATCCACTGCAATAATAAAGCGATGAGTGGCATAAGAGACTGAATCATCGCGGCATGGATGGCCCCAGAAGGCCCGGCAAGCTGTTGACCATAAAAAATTAGAAAGCCATACCCAGCGAAACCGACTGTTCCGTAAAAGAATAACGAAAGTGTTCGTTTTTCTAAGCGGAGAGAATTTTTTCCTTCAGTGATTAATAGCAAAGTAAGAAAAATAATAGCTGCTGATCCGTATCGGATAGTTGTGAAGAAGAATGGGTCGATAAATTGCAAGGCATTTGCCATTACAGGAAACATAAATCCCCAAGCTGTTACAGCAAGTAAGCATAGAAGGGATCCGAGTAGCATTTGTTTTTTTGCCAAGAGTATCATTCTCCTTTTTATTTCGTTATAGTAAGTTGATGAAATAAGTATAAAGAGTAATTCGTTGTAGAAGGAAATATCGATTTTTTATGACAGTTATAACTTTTGGTTAGAGGTGTGTATGATGGATTTGGAGGCAGTACGATCGTTTATTGAAGTAAAGCATACGCGAAGTTTATCAAAAGCGAGTAAGCTTTTACATATTTCACAACCAGCGCTTAGTAAACAAATTCAAAGATTAGAAGCGGATTTAGAGATTACCCTACTCAAGCGTTCTGCTCAAGGAGTAGAATTAACAAAGGCTGGAGAATTATTTATAGAAAGAATGTTACCGATTTTGGAACAAATAAGTGAAGTGAAAACGGAAATGAAGGGATATCAAGAGAAGCAGAAAATTTCAATAGGTATATTGCCGAGTTTAGCGGCTCATTACATATCAAAGTGTAAAGACTTATTAGCCGATACATATGAAATAGAATGGCAAATTGAGCATACGAAAGTATTAATGGAATTATTTAAAGCGCGAAAAATTGAAGCGATGTTTATTGATTCAGTAATAGAAGGCGCTACGTATATAAAAGAAATACGGGAAGAAAAAATCGTTTGTGCCGTTTCAAATGATCATCCGTATAAAGAGAAAACGGTAATCCGAATAGAAGAGTTGCAAAATGAAAAGTTAATCGTATATCCAGAAATATGTGATGTAAGGAAAATGATTATGAATGTGTTTCAATGTATGGGTACGAAACCGATAATTGCAGTTGAAACATCTTATGCAGAACCGATGATTGCGCTGGTAGGAGCTGGACTGGGTATAACATTGCTTCCGGAAACAGCTGTACAGCAAGCGGTAATGCAAGGTAACGTGCGTGCGATTTCTGTAGAACCACCACTAATGCGAAAGATTTATTTCGTATCTCATCTGAAAGAGTGCTCTTTATTGCATTCATTTGAGGCTGAAGAATAAAAAAAGCGGAATGTTAAGAAAGATTACAAGTGCATTTAAAGAAACATGAAATTTTAAAAAAAACTAGGTCAAAAACACGTCATTACATGGTATGATTAGTACATTGTTAGTTGTTAAATATAGGGGAATTCCCTTTTTATACATAATGCCTTCCATTTCATAAACGGAACGGACAAAAAAAGAGATATAACTAGGAGGCTTTTTTGCATGGATTCTATCCTGACGATCGTTATCATTGTAGTAAGCTCTATTCTAGTGCTGCTCATGATAGAGCTTGTGATAAGAAATCGTTCATATAAAGATATTGAAGCACTGGAGCAGTGGAAACAAGAAATAAAAGATAAACCTGTGGCAGATGAACTAAAGCGGGTAAAAGATTTAAATATGACAGGTCAAACAGAAGAACTGTTTGGTAAATGGCGTGAAGAGTGGGATGAAATTGTATCAACAACTCTTCCAAAAGCTGAAAAAGATTTAGGGCAAGCGCGAAAATTCGCCTCGCAATTCTCCTTCCGCAAAGCAAAGCATGCGATGAACGAATCCATAAGTGGTTTAGATGACGCTGATAATCGTATTACAGATATTTTAAATGAATTACAGCAACTGTTAGAAAGCCATGAGAAAAATAGCTCGGAAATTGAAGGGTTACGTGATACATATCGTAGTATGAAAAAGAGCGTTCTTGCTCATCGACACATGTATGGAGCAGCTGAGCAAAAAATCGAAGAGATGTTAGACGTTGAATCAGAGAAGTTCAAAACTTTTGAAGAGGCGACAGATAATGGTGATTATTTAAAAGCGAGAGAAATTGTTATTAGTTTAGAAGAAGGTTTAGCAAGTTTAGAAATCATCATTCATCAAATTCCAGATTTATTAGTAGAGTGTCAAGCGACATTACCAGTTCAGCTGGAAGACTTATTACAAGGTCATGATGATATGATAAGACAAGGCTATGTATTAGAGTATTTGGAAATTCCTAAAGAAGTCCGCGATATGACGACACAACTACACACATGTTTAATGGATATACAGGAGCTTCATATAACGGAAGCGGCAGAAAAAGTAGAGAACTTAAAAACTCGTTTAGATAGTTTTTATGATCAACTTGAACAAGAAGTGCATGCGAAACATTATGTGGAGCAAAAAACACTTTCTGTTTATGAAGATTTAGAAGAAATTCGCACTGAAACAATTGAAACGAAAACAGAAACACAACTTGTAAAACAAAGTTATCAATTACAAGACAAAGACATTGAGTCGCAAAAAGTAATTGAAAAGCAAATGCATATTTTAATGAAACGTTTTGAAGTGTTGCAAATACGCGTTGCTGAACAAGATATCGCATTCTCTATTATTCGTGAGGAACTAGAAGAGGTTTATGAGCAATGTGAAACTTTAAAAGTACTTCATGCAGAATATAAAGAAATGCTGCAGACGATGCGTAAAGAAGAATTTGAAGCGCGTGAGAAATTACAAGAAATGCGAAATACAATTTTAGAAACGAAACGCTTTATGCAAAAGTCGAATTTGCCAGGTCTTCCAGAGAGCATTATGGAAGATTTACAAAGAGGACAAATGGCAATGCAAGCTGTATATGATCAATTAGAAATAAAGCCGTTAAATATGAATGCTGTAAATAGCAGTTTAGAAGAGGCGTACACAACTGTTAATGGTGTATCTGAAATGACGGAAGAGTTAATTGGACAAGCATATTTAGTTGAAAAATTAATTCAATACGGTAATCGTTACCGCAGTCATGATGAGAATCTTGCAGAAAGCTTAGATTATGCGGAGAAATTATTCCGTGAATATCAATACGATGCAGCTTTAGAACAAGCGGCTTCTGTACTAGAGCAACTTGAACCTGGCGTTGTTCAAAAAATAGCTGAATATGTAGACAATGAACAAACCCTTTAATAAAGGGTTTGTTTTCAGAGTGTTGGGAAACCCTTTAGGGTTCCCAACACTCTGAAATCTTTTTGATTTTAGCAAATGAAAACAACATAAAATAATAGAATTTAGAAAAATAGCCCTCCACCAGACCCTTTTTGGTCAGATGGAGGGCTATTTTTTTCATATTTTGACAAGCTGAGGTGAGATAAGCCTGCATTTGGACAGACTTCAGCCCCCGAAACCGAGCATATCGATAGCCATGGAGTTCTTTGGCGTCCGCAAAGCTTCGCTCTATAGTTGAACAGCGTACTTTATACAACTTTTTCCCTGTAACTGTTAGCTTGTTTTTTCTAGCGATATCTTTATATTTCTCCCATACATGATGAGTGATAACTTTTGTTTCTGTTTCTTTGAAAAGCACACCTCACGTAGCGGACAAACAGCGCAGTCTTCTGGATTCGATTTATATTGACGATATCCTTCGCGATCCGTTGTCGCATACTCTAAAATACATCCCATCGGACAAGCAAATGCATTCATTTCTTCTACATATTTAAATTGGCTTTTCGGTACTTCTTTATTTCGCTTTCCAAATCGGCGATACCCCATCACCATAAATATATTTCTTTCTGATAATTTCTTACAGATATAACCTGTAAAATAGCCTGCATCAAGAGCTACAGCTTCCACCTTAAATCCGAATTTATTAATTTGAGCTTGTAGACGTGCTAAATACGGCTCGGAATCTGCCATATTTCCAGCCGTTATATAGGTATCTGTAATGATATTGTACTTCGCATCAGTTGTACGATGATCTAAGAAATGAAAACCGTTCGGTTTTCCATCTCTCATTAAAAATCCACTATCTGGATCCGTAGTGCTTATACGAGTTTTTTTAGTAGGGGTATCACTTTCCTTTCTAGGTTTTAATTCTTTTTTCCGTGTACCTCACGATCTTCGATTACCGCAGCTTCTAGTTCATCTATATAAAACTTTGCCTTTTCTTTTTTATATTTATGTACAAATTTATTTTTATTAGCATTGGCCTTAATATGTGTAGAATCTGTCATCAGTGCACGTCCTCCCACCATCCGGTTCTCCGTCGCTTGCCTCACAATCTCATCAAAAATTTCTTCGAAAATATTTGTATGAATAAAACGGGTACGGCGATTCCAACTGATTGTAGAATGATCTGGAATAGTATCTGATAGAGAAAACCCTAAAAACCAACGGTAGGCGATATTCGTTTTAATCTCCTTTTCCAATTGACGCTCAGAACGAATACCATAAAAATATCCAATAAACATCATTTTGAATAAAACGATAGGATGGATTGACGGACGTCCATTGTTTTCACAGTAATAAGGGCGTAACTTCTCCTCAATAAAATCAAAACGAATTGTCGCTTCAATCGCACGAAGGAAATGATCTTGTGGAACTAACTCTTCTACAGAAACAGATACACGTTCATCGCGATGATTTTTTAAAGCACCCATCATAAGAAATCTCTCCTTTTCCTCTTTTTTATCAGTGTTGACACATAAAAAGAGGTTCAGACACAAAAACAGGCTGTGGAGAAGACTTTCTCCACAGCCTGTGAACAAACCCTTTAATAAAGGGTTTGTTTTTTTGTGTAATTTTGGAGGCGATGTTGCTATAATGAATAGCGGAATACAGTAAGGTTATTCGTTTTAAAATATAACGGAACCTTTGAGTAGTTTTAGCGTAATTACACGTATTTATGATATGATTATACGATGTGACAGCGCTGAAAGGGGAAGAACGATGATCTATTTTGATAATAGTGCGACGACAAAGCCATATCCAGAAGCTCTTCAATCGTATGTAACGGTTGCAGGGAAATATTTTGGAAATCCTTCTTCTATTCATTCGCTTGGAGGAGAGGCAGAGCGTCTATTAACACAATCGAGAACGATTGCAGCACAGCTCCTTCACGTTAAACCTTCTGAAATTATTTTCACATCGGGTGGAACGGAAGGGAATAACCTTGCGATTAAAGGAATAGCGATGAGGAATCGTTCGCGCGGTAAACATATCATTACAACAAATATTGAACACGCGTCTGTGTTTGAGGCATATAAACAATTAGAAGATCTCGGTTTTGATGTAACATATTTACCGGTTAACGAGCACGGTGTTGTATCGGTAGAGGATGTAAAACGAGCGCTTCGTGAAGATACGATTCTTGTGTCAATTATTCACGTGAACAACGAGACTGGAGCGATTCAGCCTGTTGCTGAAATTGGAACATTATTATCGAACTATCCGAAAATAAGATTCCACGTGGACCATGTGCAAGGGATAGGAAAAGTACCGCTTGATTTATACGCTTCTCATATTGACCTTTGTTCAATATCTGGGCATAAATTTCATAGCGTAAAGGGGACAGGTCTTCTTTACGTACGTGATGGTGTAAGGCTAGATCCAATCTTATCAGGTGGTCAACAAGAGCTTAAGTATCGTTCAGGAACAGAAAACTTACCTGGTATTGTAGCGATGGTAAAAGCACTTCGTATGACGATGGAGCAAGTGAAAGAAAAGGTAGTTCATTTGCAAAATTTACAAGCAGAGCTTGTCCGTGTCTTTAAAGAGATGGAAGATGTAACGATTAATACGTCACTTGAATATGCGGCACCGCACATTTTAAATGTATCATTTGTTGGTTTAAAACCAGAAGTGGTCGTTCATGCTTTAGAAGAGCATGGCGTATATGTATCGACGAAGTCTGCTTGTTCTTCAAAAGCAAATGAAGTGAGCCGAGTACTAGTGTCAATGGGAATACCGCATGCCGCAGCTGCAAGCGCAATCCGCATTAGTCTAGCACCGGAAAACACGATGGAAGAAGTAAAACAATTTGAAGGTATTGTTAAAGAGACAATGCCAAAATTATATGAAGTGATGAGGTAAAGAAATATGATGACATATGAATATATTTTAGTTCGTTACGGAGAGATGACGACAAAAGGTAAGAACCGTTCTAAATTTGTAAGCACATTAAAAGATAACGTGAAGTTCAAACTGAAAAAATTCCCAAATATTAAAATCGATGCAACACATGATCGTATGTACATCCAATTAAATGGTGAAGATCATGAAGCAATTTCTGAAAGATTGAAAGATGTATTCGGTATTCATAAGTTTAACTTAGCGATGAAAGTACCATCAGAATTAGAAGATATTAAAAAAGGTGCATTAGCAGCTTTCTTACAAGTAAAAGGCGATGTGAAAACATTTAAAATTACAGTGCACCGTTCTGATAAACGATTCCCAATGAAGACGATGGAATTACTTCCAGAAATCGGTGGGCACATTTTAGAAAATACAGAGGATATCACAGTAGATGTTCATAATCCAGATGTGAATGTACGTGTAGAAATTCGCAGTGGTTACAGCTATATTATGTGTGGTGAGCACATGGGAGCTGGCGGTTTACCAGTTGGCGTTGGCGGAAAAGTAATGGTACTTCTTTCTGGTGGTATCGATAGCCCGGTAGCAACTTACTTAACGATGAAACGCGGCGTATCTGTGGAAGCAGTTCACTTCCATAGCCCACCTTTCACAAGTGAGCGCGCGAAACAAAAAGTAATCGATTTAGCACAAGAGTTAACGAAATACTGTAAACGCGTAACACTTCACCTTGTTCCATTTACTGAAGTGCAAAAAACGATTAATAAAGAAATTCCATCTAGCTATTCTATGACGGTTATGCGTCGTATGATGATGCGTATTACAGAGCGTATCGCAGAGGAGCGTAACGCACTTGCGATTACAACTGGTGAAAGTCTTGGACAAGTAGCGAGCCAAACGTTAGATAGTATGCATACGATTAATGAAGTAACAAACTATCCTGTTATTCGTCCGCTTATTACGATGGATAAATTAGAGATTATTAAAATTGCAGAAGAAATCGGAACGTACGATATTTCAATTCGTCCATATGAAGATTGCTGTACAGTATTCACACCAGCAAGCCCATCGACGAAACCGAAGCGTGAGAAAGCAAATCGTTTTGAAGCGAAGTACGATTTCGCGCCGTTAATCGAAGAGGCTGTAGCGAACAAAGAAACAATGGTATTACAAACAGTAGAAGTAGTGGCGGAAGAAGAAAAATTCGAAGAACTTTTCTAAACCCATAAATTACCACATTCAAATGTGTATGAAGTCATGTTGTTTATCACACTCTATACTCACAAGGAGGTGATACAACATGGCAAGCACAAATAAATTAGCAGTGTCTGGTGCTCAAGCAGCATTAGATCAAATGAAATACGAAATCGCTCAAGAGTTTGGTGTTCAACTTGGAGCTGATGCAACATCTCGCGCTAACGGTTCTGTTGGTGGCGAAATCACTAAACGTCTAGTTTCACTAGCTGAGCAACAATTAGGCGGTTACCAAAAATAATCCCATATACGATGGCTTAGAAAGAGCGGGTTCTCCCGCTCTTTCTTTTTTTGTCATTATTTATCGATAAATCGATATAAAATTATTCAACGGTTCGACATAAATATAAAAAAATTGTCAAAAGAAGAGGGTTCAAAATTTACTGAAAATTCTTTATTATATAAGAGAGGCATAGAAATAAAGGAGGATGTTTATGAAGAGAGAGGAATTGTTGGCGCCGCCGTCTTATAACTTAGTTTCGGAAATAGAGAAATATACGAATGATAAAGAGAAGCTTGCTTTAATTTGGCAAGATGATAAAGGGAATAGACGAGAGATTACATATTTTGAATTAATGCAAGGTGCGAATAGAATTGGAAACGCTTTTATAAAAAGTGGCTTACAAAAAGGGGACAAGCTCCTTATTATGATGCCGCGCTTAATTGAAGCTTACATGACGTATATTGCTGCGATTAAAGCAGGATTTGTCGTTATTCCAAGCTCAGAAATGTTGCGTAAAAAAGATATTGAGTATCGTATTGGGCACGGAGAAGTAAAGGCTATCGTAAGTTACGAACCGTATATTGGACAATTTGACGGCGTAGAAGCGGTGGAATCTCTTCAAAAATTCGTCTTGAGCGAGCGTTCAGTAGATGGTTGGACGAATTTAAAAACAGCATTAGAAACAGAAAGTGACATGTTAGAAATGGCGAAGACAGATAAAGAAGATATGGTCTTTTTATCTTACACGTCAGGGACGACAGGAAATCCGAAAGGTGTCGTTCATACGCATGCGTGGGCATACGCTCATTTACGTACGAGTGCCCCAAATTGGCTCGGAATTGAAGAGAATGATGTTGTATGGGCAACAGCTAGTCCTGGCTGGCAAAAGTGGATTTGGAGCCCGTTTGTAGCGACTCTCGGTTCAGGTGCAACTGGATTTGTATACCATGGTAAATTTGAACCGAAAACGTATTTGAGTTTATTAGGCGATAATAAGGTGAATGTGCTTTGTTGTACGCCGACTGAGTATAGATTAATGGCAAAGGTAGAAAACTTAAATGAGTATAATTTAGAAGCGTTACATAGCGCTGTATCAGCTGGTGAGCCGTTAAACAGAGAAGTCATTGAAACGTTCCAAAGGCATTTTGATATTACGGTAAGAGACGGTTATGGGCAAACGGAAAACACATTGCTCGTTGGGATAATGAAAGGAATGGACATTAGACCAGGATCAATGGGAAAACCAACGCCAGGCAACCACGTTGATATCGTAAATGAGGATGGCGTTCCCGTACAGGTAGGAGAAGTTGGTGATATTGCAGTTCACATTGAAACACCAGCACTCTTTAAGCAATATTATAAAGATGATGAGCGCACAGCGATGCAATTCCGTGGTGATTATTATATTACCGGTGATAAGGCGAAAAAAGATGAAGACGGCTATTTCTGGTTTGAAGGACGCGGAGATGATATCATTATTAGCTCTGGTTATACAATCGGGCCGTTTGAAGTAGAAGATGCACTCGTAAAACATCCTTACGTAAGAGAATGTGCGGTTGTTGCAAGTCCAGATGAAATTCGTGGAAGTGTCGTGAAGGCATTTATCGTATTAAGAGAGAATATAGAAAAGAACGAAGAAACATTAATTCCAGTGCTCCAACAACACGTCAAAGAACTGACTGCACCATATAAATACCCTCGAAAAATTGAATTTGTAGATGAACTACCAAAAACGATTTCTGGAAAAATTCGCCGTATTGAACTTAGAAAACAAGAGATGGAACTACCTTCAAAATAATTTTGAAAATAGTGAAGTAAATAGTTGAATGAAATGTTACATGTATGATATTATAAAAACGAACATAAGTTCGATTTTTTATAAATTGAAAAAAGAGGTGTCCGTATGATTTTAGGTATTAATCCGTACTTAGTTTTAGATGGTAGTGGGCAAGAAGCTGTACAGTTTTATAAAGAGGCGTTAGATGCAAAAGTAGAAGTAATGCAAACTTTTGGTGATATGCCTGAAAATCCAGAATACCCGATTCCAGCTGAAGCGAAAGAGCGCGTTGCACATGCTACTTTAAAAGTTGGTAATACGGAACTTATGATTTCTGATACATTCCCAGGTCAAGGGCATGCGATCGGATCTCAAGTAACAATCGCAATTCAAATTAGTAATGCAGAAAAAGCAAAAGAAGTATTCGATAAGTTACAAGAAGGTGGAGAAGTTATTATGCCACTTCAAGAAACTTTCTGGAGCCCAGCATACGGACAAGTAAAAGATAAATTTAGCATTGAATGGCAAATTACAACGAATCCTACTGAACAAAAGTAATTTTTAGAAAAGCACCATGTTTTGAAATGGTGCTTTTTTTTATACAATAAAAATAAAGGAGATGGGATATATGGGAGAAATTTGGTATGGCGGTACCATTTACACGATGAGAGAAGAAAATGAAAAAGTGGATGCTATTTACGTTGAAAACGGTAGAATCGCTGATATTGGGAGTAAGGAAGAGTTAGAAAGCCGATATTCAGAAGTGAAGTTATATGACCTAAAAGGGAAAACGATGATTCCAGGGCTGGTTGATAGCCATATGCACCTTATTGGCCATGGGGAGAGGTTACTTCGTCTAGATTTATCAAATTGCAAATCTTATAGCGAAGTGCTTACCCTTGTTCAGAAGCGAGTAGAAGAAGCGCCAAAAGGCTCTTGGATTATCGGAGAAGGATGGAATGAAAATAATTTTACAGATACAAAACAAGTTCATGTACGTGATTTAGATGAAATCTCTAAAGAGCATCCGATTTTATTAAAGCGCGTTTGTCGTCACGTGACATGGGTGAATTCATACATATTGGAACAAGCGAAAATAACAGAAGCGGTGCAAGACCCGAAAGGCGGAAAAATTGGCCGGGACTCATTAAATAAATTAACAGGGCTTTTATATGAACAAGGACAAGAGTTAATTAAACATGTCCAACCTGAAATAGATGGAGCGTATTTGCAAAGAGCGTTGCAAACAGCGATATCAGACTGCTGGCAATATGGATTAGTTGGTGGACATACGGAAGACTTAAATTATTATGGTGGCTTAAAAAAAACGTACAATGCGTTTTCATATGTAATAAACGAAATGCCATTTAAAGCACATTTGCTCGTTCATCATGAAGTAGCGAATGAGCGAAAGGAATATGAAAATGAGCACTATATTGAATTTGGAGCGATGAAAATTTTTTCTGATGGATCTTTTGGCGGAAGAACAGCTTTATTAAGTGAACCGTATGAAGATGCGAAGGAAACAAATGGAGTTGCGATTTTTTCACGTGAAGAGCTTGCAGGTTTAGTGAAGAAAGCACGAGACTTACATATGCCAGTTGCTATTCATACAATTGGTGATTTATCTCTTGAATATGTCATTGATGCGCTTGAGTTATATCCACCAGCAGAAGGATTACGTGACCGTATTATTCATTGTCAGCTAGCTCGTGAAGAGTTGATTGAAAGAATGGAACACTTGCCAGCTATTATTGATATTCAACCGGTCTTTGTGTCATCAGATTTTCCATCAGTCATTGAAAAACTAGGAGAACATCGTCTTCGTTACGCGTACGCTTGGAAGACATTGCTGGACGCAGGACTACATTGTAACGGGGGATCTGATGCTCCAATTGAACAAGTGAATCCGTTTTTAGGTATATATAGTGCGGTTACACGTAGAAGCTTTATTGATGGTGTATGCTATATGCCAGAAGAAAGATTAACGGTATATGAGGCTGTTTCTTTATTTACAACAGGAAGTGCGTATGCAATTGGAAAAGAAGTAAAGCGAGGACGAATTACAAAAGGATATGAAGCAGACTTTACGATATTAGACCGCGATGTTTTTGAAATTGAGGCGGAAGAAATAAAAGAAGTACAGGCAGAAATGACCGTCATTGATGGGAAGATTGTTTATAGAAAAGACGTCTAAAAGTTTGAAGGAGCGGTTCCGAAAATACATTTTGGTGCTGTTTCCTCTTTTTAGATAGGTTGATGATGTAGTCACTTTTTGTCGGTAAATCGATATTTTGGATGAAATCGTTGATATATTGTGCGTTGTGATAGATATATTTGAAACAGCGTTAAGTTGCAGGTGCTAAATAAATAACCGCAGAATTATGGAATCCCATAATTCTGCGGTTATTTTAATACTATAAAAATGTTCTCTGTACTTTTTCCCAGAAAGAGTTGTTTTTTAATTTAACAGTTTTAATTTGTTTATCGCTTAAACGAACAACGGCTTTCTCCACTTGCTTAATGCTAAGTGCTTCGTTATCCATTCCGATGACAGGGTAATCATTGCCATCTGGTTTAAGTGTTAAAGTTAACGTGCGCTCGTGATTTAAAAGAAACGGTGATCCGAGTGTACGGTATGTGTTGTTATTTAAAGATGCTAGTTCGCTTACTTGGAAACATGGGATAAGTGGATCGACAACTGCACCATGTAATGATTTATTGTAAGCGGTACTTCCTGTTGGTGTGGAGATAACTAATCCATCACCTCTAAATGTTTCAAAATGTAAATTGTCGACGTGTACATCTACGACAAATGTTTTAATGATGCTAGAGCGTAATGAGAACTCATTTAAACAATGGAATGATGTACCGTGATCTACATCAACTTTAATTGTTGGATACTTTCGCACTTCAATTTCGTTTTTTGTAATTTCTTGAAGGGCTGTATCAACGTGATCGATGTGGAAATCGCAGTAGAAAGAAATTTCATCTTTCGTAGAAATACCTGCGTATAAGCAATCTTCTCTAAAACCAGTTTTACGAACGGCTTGTAAGAAAGTTCCATCATCTCCAACGCTGACGATAGCGTTTGCATTTTTTGGATGATCTAATATGGTAAATCCATTCTCCTCTAAAATACGATATATTGGTTTCATTTTTTCAACGAGTGTTACTTTGTCATCACCATAAAAGAAAAATAAATTGCGACGATTTGCCATTATGTATCCCTCCACTGCAGTTAAATTTTCTAGTCTTAGTGCTGCATACCATCAAAGTGTGTTCTGAATGATATGCTCAAATAGTATATTTCGATATAAAATGTCAAAATTCCTTTTTATTTTTAGAAAAATTTTTATATTCAATTTTATAAAGGTTGTTTAATGATGAATAAACTTGTCGATAATGGGTATGGAGTGAAAGGATGGTACGAATGAAATGGCTCGTAATTGGAATGATAATTCTTCTACTTTTTATTTTGCTAATACTATTATCGAAAATATCGCTTAAGGTGACGTTTTTATATTCAGAAATGGAAAAGCAATGTTTATTTCAAGTGAAAATATGGATGATTCGATATACGTTTGATGTATTGGAAAGAATTGAAAAACAACAGAAAAAAACGGGGCAGAAAATCGAAAAAGCTGAGAAAGATGGCGGAATAGATAATAAAATTATGGCACAACTTGATAGCATTGGGGAACTGATAAAAAAGCTTCAAGAAGTTCATACTATTGTTAAAGATTTTCTCAAACGAGTGAAAATCAATAGTTGGAAGTGGCATTCACAAATTGGAGCAGGCGATGCGGCTAGTACTGGAATTGTCACTGGGTATGCATGGGGGACAAAAGGAATGGCTGCTGGAGTTGTAGGACAATATATGCATATTGTCGACATACCAGAATTTGAAATTACCCCTGTTTTTCAAGGGAAAGGATTTGCATCAAGGTGTGAATTAACAGCTTCCTTTCGTATATTTCGTACTGTGAAAACAGCGGTAAAACTACTCATGTTTATGAGAAAACAAAAGTCTGGTATGACAGATAAATCTGTTCAAGCATAGGGGGGATATAGAATGGACCATCCAATTCAAGGTTTAATGACAACCGCAATGCAGCATTTAAAACAAATGACTGATGTAAATACAATTGTTGGTGACCCGATTAAAGCAGCAGATGGAAGTGTAATTCTTACCGTTTCGAAAGTAAGTTTTGGCTTTGCTGCTGGTGGAAGTGAATTCGGCAAGGTAGAGCATTCAGGCCGTCATCCGTTTGGAGGAGGTAGCGGTGGTGGGGTTTCCATTAATCCTGTTGCCTTTCTCGTTATAAATGGAGAAGGTGTGAAAGTTTTACATTTAGATAAACAAACACATGTCATTGACAAAATAATTGAATTAGCACCACAAGCTGTTGATAAAGTGAAAGAAATGATGGATAAACGAAAAGAAGATGATCCGGAATTTCAAATTTAACGAGTAAAGAAGCTAATCAATGGATTAGCTTCTTTATTTTTTTGTAAATAAAGCGATTTTATTTGCATTATCGATAGGGACAAACTATCATTTACATTGTACATATTTTGTTTAAATAAGGGAGGATTTTTAAGTGGCAAATGTAACTTTTAAAGGTAACCCAATGACTTTAGTTGGAACAGAAGTTAAAGTTGGCGATCAAGCGCCTAACTTCCAAGTGTTAGCAAATGACTTATCTCCAGTAAGTTTAGAAACATACAAAGGTGAAGTGAAATTAATTAGTGTTATACCTTCAATCGACACAGGTGTATGTGATGCACAAACTCGTCGTTTTAACCAAGATGCAGCAGGTATTGAAAACGCGAAAGTATTAACAATTAGCGCTGATTTACCATTCGCTCAAAAACGCTGGTGTGCAGCTAACGGTTTAGAAAACGTTGCGACACTTTCTGATCACCGTGACCTTTCATTCGGTGAAGTTTACGGCCTAGTAATGAAAGAACTTCGTTTACTTGCTCGTGCAGTATTCGTAGTAGATAGCAATGACAAAGTAGTTTACGCAGAATACGTAGGCGAAGGTACAAGCCATCCAAACTATGAAGCAGCATTAGAAGCAGCTAAATCTGCGAAGTAATGTGAAGGAAATGACCTCTTATAAAGAGGTCGTTTTTTCTCATATATTGCTGCACAATGGTACTAATATATGAGAAAAGACGTTACATCATAAACAACTTGAAGGGGAGCTCTTTACAAGAGGTCGCTTTTTCTTTTTGGAAAAAATCACTTTGTGGTATGATATAAGTTATGTGTAAAAGAGAGAAGGAGGAATGTACGTGAGTCAGGCAGTAGAAACATTATTTTCTATTTTTGATTCTTCTACGGTAGTTTTACGTAAAGAATTAGATGTAACATATTTAGAGGCGCTTGTAGAAACAGGTGATAACTTGTTTGAGGGAGCGATTTTACAAGAGGAATTATCCGAATCAACAATTGAAAGGTTGAATCGTGAATATAGTACGTTTAATGAAGAAACATATAAAGGGGAAGAAATTCGTAAAGCATTTCAGCTAGCCATTTTAAAAGGAATGAAAGAAGGCGTGCAAGCGAATCATGAAATGACGCCTGATGCAGTTGGAATGTTCATGAGCTACTTATTCCATAAATTTATGCAAGGTCAAAAAGAAATTACTGTTTTAGACCCTGCAATTGGAACAGGTAACTTAATGACTACAGTGTTTAATAACGCCAAAGAAGAACTAGCAATGAGTGGATTTGGAGTAGAAGTGGATGAAGTGCTAATCAAACTTGCTTTAGTAAATGCGAATTTACAAAAGCATGCAATCGAATTCTTCCATCAAGATGGACTAGCACCACTTTATATTGATCCAGTTGATGCAGTCGTTTCAGATTTACCAATTGGTTACTATCCAAACGAAATCGGTGCAAGTGAATATACGTTAAAAGCAGATGAAGGAATGTCATATGCGCATCACTTATTTATTGAACAAAGTGTGAAACATACGAAAGAAGGCGGGTACTTATTCTTCTTAGTACCAAACTTTATTTTTGAAAGTGATCAAGCGCCGAAACTACATGCATTTATTAAAGAAACATGCTTTATTCAAGGATTGTTACAACTACCTGTTTCCATGTTTAAAAACGAGAAAAATGCAAAAAGTATATTTGTTCTCCAAAAGAAAGGCCAAGGTGTAACAATGCCGAAACAGGCGCTACTAGTGGAATTACCTAAATTCTCTAACATGAAGGCTATGGAGAACATTATGGATCAATTGAACACTTGGTTTGCAACACATAAATAATACGATATATATGTAACAGGGTTAGTAATTAATGTAGTACAGTTATATAAGATTTGTCATATTTTTTAATATATACAAGATTTAACTGAATTTTTTTGAAATCTGTAATATATTTTTTTTCTTGGTGTTACAATTTTTTCACTTGAAATATATGTCGGACGATGTTTAAATTAAAACCGTGAGTATAAAATTTACTGATGATGAAACGTTTTCATAATAAGTGAATTTAATTAGATAAAATCGAGCGGTTTGTGGAATGATCCACACAACTACCAAGAGAAAAAGGGGCGAAAGACTAGATGTCAAAAATCATCGCGATTAACGCAGGAAGCTCTTCCTTAAAATTCCAATTATTTGAAATGCCAAGTGAAACAGTATTAACAAAAGGTTTAGTAGAACGTATCGGTTTAGAAGATAGTATCTTCACTATTACTGTAGATGGCGAAAAACAAAAAGAAATTACAAACATCCCAGATCACGCAGTAGCAGTTAATATGCTTCTTAAGAAATTAACTGAAAACGGAATCGTAAAATCTCTTGATGAGATTGGCGGTATCGGTCACCGTGTTGTACACGGCGGCGAAAAATTTGCTGATTCTGTTTTAATTAATGATGAAGTATTAGCTGATATCGAAGAATTAAGCGATTTAGCACCACTTCACAACCCAGCAAACCTTGTTGGTATTAAAGCATTCCAAGAAGTATTACCAAACGTACCAGCAGTAGCAGTATTTGATACAGCATTCCACCAAACAATGCCGGAATCTGCATTCCTATACAGCTTACCATATGAGTACTACGAGAAATTTGGCATCCGTAAATACGGTTTCCACGGAACTTCTCATAAATATGTAACTGAGCGTGCGGCTGAATTATTAGGTCGTCCACTTGAAAGCTTAAGCCTACTTTCTTGTCACTTAGGTAACGGTGCAAGTATCGCAGCAGTAGAAGGCGGAAAATCTATCGATACTTCTATGGGCTTCACTCCACTTGCTGGTGTAACAATGGGTACACGTTCTGGTAACATTGACCCTGCGTTAATTCCATACATCATGGAAAAAACAGGCCAAACAGTAGAAGAAGTAGTTAACGTATTAAACAAGAAGAGTGGTATGTTAGGTCTTACTGGTTACTCTAGTGACCTACGTGATATCATTACGAAAGAAGAAGAAGGCGACCACCGTGCGAAAGTAGCACTTGATGTATTCGTAAGCCGTATCCACAAATACATCGGTTCTTACACAGCTCGTATGAAAGGTGTAGACGCAATCATCTTCACAGCTGGTATCGGTGAAAACAGTGCAGTTATTCGTGAGCGCGTATTAGAAGGCCTTGAGTACATGGGCGTATACTTCGACGTAAAACGCAATAACATCTTTGGTGAAGAAGCATTCATCAGCTTCCCGCACTCTCCAGTAAAAATTATCGTAATTCCAACTGACGAAGAAGTTATGATTGCTCGTGACGTACTACGTCTTGGAGATATTGGTTAATATATGAAAAGAAAGACGAGATCCTAAAGGATTTCGTCTTTTTTTTGTATATATTTTAAAATTCCATCTGGATATAGTATTTTTTCCATTTGAATGAATGCAGTGATGGGGATCCATTTTGCATATGAAGTTGTTTGTTCATCTTTTATATTTAGTATTTCCATTTCATATAGTGTTGTGTCTAATAAACGCAAAGAATATAGTTGAATGATTTCATGCCCTATTTCCTCACCTAGATAAAAAATGTTTTCTAAGCAGCCTAAATAATCGATAATTTCCACTTTTGTATGAAGTTCTTCTGTAAACTCTCGAATAACTGTTTCATTCGATTTTTCTCCGAGTTCAATTGATCCACCAAGAGGTCGGTAATAAGTTTCATTGGCTATATTATATTCTTGTAGGAGAAGTCGATCGTGATGTATAACAATACCAAAGGATTTTGCACGTGGGTACATGAATGTGATCGCTCCTTATTAATTTGTATATGGATAATTATAATTTGAAATATGGAGGAAATCACCTTTTATCCCGCAATTTGTGGGCAGTAAAACTCTCACCTCAAAATTCAGCTGGAGCAAAGAAGTTAAGTGGAAGCCCTGCTGCACGTAAACGCCCGATTGGTGCGGGCTAATAATCAGTGGGGATGAACAAAACCCCTACTGATTAAAGTTTCACTTTATTCAAGGCGTCGAGTTAATGGTAATACCGTCTAATAGTTCTTTCCAAAATACCTCATTGTACTGGTATATATCCATTACTGGGCATTTTATAACACAAATATTTTGTAATCCCCAATCTTCTTGGGCGATAGTTGGTACATCGGCAGGAAGTAGTAAAAGGACGGAGAAGTTATGTTTGACCATTTGAGATAAAATTTGTTCAAGAGAAAGTGCTTCTTCATATGTTCCTCCAGTTCGAATAAATAATATTGATTCTTCCATTTCAATTGTAGTTAGAAAACGATTAATCCGATGCTCATAATTCAATTTAATATCTGTATAGGAGGGCCAAGAAGTGGGTGTATTTACATCTGTTTTAAAGTCATGACAGGAGTCGATTTCATAAAGGTTGTCTCTTAGTCGTAACTTAGCATCATCATCCCAAAAGGAGATGAAAGACAAATTTTCTAATTCTAAAAAGCGGTGAAAGCGATTTTGTAATAATAAATTTACTTTCTCTAATGAAGGACTTAGCATAAAATCAATAACACCAAAAAATGGTGATAATTTGAATTGAAATAATGCCCAAGCAGGCCAACAGTTTTGTCCTAAGCTGAATACTGCAGTATAATTTTGTTTTATATTGGATAGATTCATGTGAGTCATCTCATCCTTTTTGCTAATATTTTATGTCATTAAAAAATGGTATGTGAATAGAGATAGACAAGCATATTTGCAAAGAACAAGCGGAAATATGTTACAATGGAAAAAAATCGAATGAGGTGGTTGTTACGATGCGATCGAAGCGAGAACAAGCCATTTTAGACAATATAAAAGAGTGGGAAGGGCAATTAGTAGAGCAGGAAGCGACCGATTTTCAAAAGGTGTTTGATAAGTGGTTGCATACTACGATTGCAAAACTACCTGAGAAAAAACGAAAAGACTTTTTTACGAAAGCAGATGGATGGCTCTTTCATTTACATGCGCTTATTCAAAGTTCACAATCACAGCTAGATGCACGTAATCGTATTTTAGGAACGTCGAGATTATTTGATGAATCGATTGAGCAACTTGAAGATTTGAAGGCGTTATCTATTGATCAATTAACATACATAGCAGAGCAGCAAACAGCACGTCATCGCCTATATTCATTCGTACAAGGCGGAGCAACAGGTGCTGGTGGTTTATTATTATTAACGGCTGATTTTCCGGTTATGATTGCGTTAAATGTGAAGGCCGTACAACTTATTGCTACATCATTTGGGCATGATGTGAACAAGCCGTATGAAATGATGCTTGCGTTAAAAGTATTCCATGCAGCATTATTGCCGGCGAGACTTCAGCAATATGCATGGTACAATTTGCTGAGAGAACTCGAGCAAGAAGATTCATTCTTTTATGAAGGAGACGAAGAAGTGTTAAAGCCAGCTTCTACTGAGGTTGTGTTAAAACAAATTTTGAAGACGTTTTCGATATATGCTCTTCGTCGTAAACTATTCCAAGGCATTCCGGTAATCGGAATGGCAATCGGATCTACAGTGAATTATCGTTTAACAAGGAATGTTACTGAATTTGCAAATCGATTCTATCAAGTACGCCACATAATGGAAAAAGAAAAAAGATCATAAAAAAAAGCGAGAGGCCGAAGCCTTTCGCTTTTTAGTTTGTCGCATGCTTTTTGGACATTGGAATAGATACTGGTTGCTTTGCTGCTTTCTTTTCTGTTTTTGGATAGTAAATTAAATCCAATGTTTTTGCCTGTACGGCAATCGAAAGAATAGTGAAAGCAATTTCTGTCCAATTTAAATAATATAATGAAAGCGCAAGAACAATCGCGTCAAAGACGAAGAAAATTTGCCCAATTGTAAAACGAGTTCGTTTACTTAATACAATTGTTAAAACATCGTCTCCACCGGTTGCACCGCCAAATCGCAATATAAAACCGAGTCCAATACCAGCTAACGCACCGCCAACTACTGCAGCTACAAATAAATTATTTGATAAATCTACCGTAAAAGGAGAATGATTTTCCATAAGGGAATAAAATACTCCGAATGAAAGTGAACCTAAGAATGAATAGCCAACCATTTTTCTACCTAAAAATGAAGCGCATAGTAAAATAATAGGGATATCCATTATTACAGTTGAAATAGATGGTGAAATATCATAAAAATTTTGGATAAATAGTGCAATACCTACAAAGCCACCTTCAGTTAAGTGGTTTTGGAAGTGAATGTGATATAGCGCTGCTGCTAAAATAAATGAACCGATTAAAACCATAAAAATTTCTTTAATAATTTGTCGACTTTGGATGTTCCTCATCGTTATTCCTTCTTTCCGTAGTTAGTAGTCCTTTTGGTGTTGTAAACTAACTACGAGCTCACATGTAGCTTTCAGTTAGTTTACGTAAAACTAACTACGCTATATGTCGCTGAAGAAATAACGAATAATCCTCTCGTCCATCAATTCTCCCTACCTTCGTTTTAGTTTAAGTCTTAAAACGACTAAACAAAACGTGGAGTAGGATTCGTCATTTAGCAATCCTGCTCTTCTTTGTTTTGTTTAGCTAGTAACAATTAAGTCCTAAACAAAACGCTATGTGTAAGAAGAGTCTTTTTTTTGCCAAATTATCCTTCGGGCAATCATAATTTCCCCACTCTCGTATTTTTTTCGCTAGACTAAAGTATCTGAGCTGAAAAATACGCTACGTGTATGATTCGTCAATACGATGCCACATGCTCCTTCGAGCGATCATGATATCAAAATCCCTTCCTTCAAGATTTATATTATTATATCATACTTTCAAAAAATGTATGCGGATGGAAACCGACAATAACCGAAGGGAATCTACAAAAATTGTTATGTTTAAATATTTTTGTAGAAAAGCCTAAGTTATTTCGTAGAACTGGACAGTTTTTAGAAGTTTGTCCAATAAGTAAGAAAAGAAGAGTTTTTATTCAATTGTATTGTTCTCATCATTTTTATCTTTAAAAAATGCATCACAGCTAATCACACTTAAAAAAGTTAAAGCGATAATAATGAAAGCACGCATACATTTGGGCCTCTTTTCATTCATACATATTTTTCATTAGTATATGAACAAGGTGATTAGTAATGTGTCATTTTTTACAAGGATTCCTTGTTGTGAGAATATATTAATATAAATAGATGAAAAGGGAGGATGGAAAGTGTTCAAAGATATGTTCAAACGAAAAGAATTAGTATGTGCTGTTTGCGAGAAAAAGATTCAATATGAAGAAGAGCTTGTTGCCTTTGTGAAGTTACCGAAAGAAAGGAATTTATTAGTAGGTCCTTTTGATGTATGTTTAGCAAAAACAGCCCAAGAAATATATTGCAAAGCTTGTTACGACAAAAAAGCATGACCCAAAGCGAATGAGGGGCATGCTTTTTTCATTGGTGTGCTTTTCCCTCAGACACATTTTGAGTAAGACGATACCAAAGCCAAAGGTCATTAATAATTGAAGCAAGATCAGCTATTTCAGAATTAAGCCTACAGGAAATTTCAAAATTCTCTTCGTTATTTAAACGATGTTGTTTTTGATTAATGTGATGTTCAAGCTCTTTTATACGATCAGGTATTTTTCCGCGAACTTGCTCCCACTTTAATAAAATACCATGCTGCGTTTTTTCAGAGATGTCTTCCCATGCTTCTTGTATGTTCGGCACTTCAATTCCTAGATGTTCATTGTATATAAAATACTTTTTCATAGACACCCCTCCATTTTCCTGCCTCTATTTTACATAAAAAAAGAAAGAAGTTCGACGAAATTGTTTGAAAAAATTTGAAAATGACCCTTGATACATTTTTTAAAAGGTGTTAAAGTATGAATTATTATAAAAGAAAATGAATATTTATTCTTTAGGGGGATGCAAAATGGAGAAGAAAAAAGTTGTGTTAGCATATTCCGGAGGTCTTGATACTTCCGTTGCAATTAAATGGTTACAAGAGAAAAACTATGATATTATCGCGCTTTGTTTAGATCTAGGGGAAGGTAAAGATTTAGCGTTTGTAAAAGAAAAAGCACTTTCAGTGGGTGCAATTAAATCATATATGATTGATGTTCAAGAAGAATTCGCGAATGAATATGCATTGATGGCGATGCAAGCACACACATTATACGAAGGGAAATATCCTCTTGTCTCTGCACTATCTCGTCCGCTTATTGCGAAAAAATTAGTAGAAATCGCAGAACAAGAAGGCGCAACTGCAGTTGCACATGGATGTACAGGGAAAGGGAATGATCAAGTTCGTTTTGAAGTTTCTATTCAAGCATTAAATCCTTACTTAGAAGTGATTGCGCCTGTACGTGAATGGAAATGGTCACGTGAAGAAGAAATTGCATATGCAAAAGAAAACAATGTACCGATTCCAATTAATTTAGATAGCCCATTTTCAATTGATCAAAACTTATGGGGACGCAGCAACGAATGTGGAATTTTAGAAGATCCATGGGCAGCGCCGCCAGAAGATGCATACGAGATGACATTGGCATTAGAAGATACACCGAATAAACCAGAATTTGTAGAAATTGGATTTGAAGCAGGCGTACCAACGACTTTAAATGGCACTGCATATCCACTTTCAGAATTAATTAAAACGTTAAATGCACTTGCTGGAAAACATGGCGTTGGTCGTATCGATCACGTAGAAAATCGTCTTGTCGGTATTAAATCTCGTGAAGTATACGAATGCCCAGCAGCAATGACGTTAATAACTGCCCATAAAGAGTTAGAAGATTTAACACACGTAAAAGAAGTAGCGCATTTTAAACCAGTGATTGAACAGAAAATAACAGAACTTATTTATAATGGCTTATGGTTCTCACCTTTAAAACAAGCGCTCGATGCGTTTTTACAGGAAACTCAAAAGCATGTAACAGGTACGGTGCGTGTGAAATTATTTAAAGGGCATGCGATTGTAGAAGGACGTAAATCTGAATACTCTCTATACGATGAGAAGCTAGCAACATATACTGCCCAGGATGAATTTAATCATGATGCAGCAGTTGGATTCATTTCATTATTTGGTTTACCTACGAAAGTATACAGCCAAGTGAATCAAAAGAAGGTGGAAGCGTGAGCAAACTTTGGGGCGGACGTTTTACAGAAGAAGCGGAAGCGTGGGTTGAAGAGTTTGGAGCATCCATTTCCTTTGATCAACAATTAGTTAATCAAGATATAAAAGGGAGTATTGCGCACGTAACGATGCTGGCAAAGCAAGGCATCGTTACGAAAGAAGAGGCAGAGAAAATAAAGATAGGGCTTCAATATTTATTAGAAGAAGCAAAACAAAATAAGCTCTATTTTTCGGTTGAAGCTGAAGATGTTCATTTAAATATCGAAAAGATGTTAATTGAAAAAATCGGTGAAGTAGGAGGAAAACTTCATACAGGCCGAAGTCGTAACGATCAAGTAGCGACAGATATGCATTTATATTTAAAGGAAAAAGTAGAACATATTATAAAAGCTACAAAACAGTTGCAAACCGTTCTTGTCCATCAAGCGGAAAATAACATTGAAACAATTATGCCCGGCTATACACATTTGCAGCGTGCCCAGCCGATTTCATTTGCGCATCATATTCTTGCTTACTTTTGGATGTTAGAGCGCGATGTGAATCGTTATGAAGATTCGTTAAAGCGTATTAACATTTCACCATTAGGAGCAGGAGCACTAGCTGGTACAACATTCCCGATTGACCGAGAATATAGTGCGGAGCTTCTTGGATTTAATGGAATATATGAAAATAGTTTAGATGCGGTAAGCGATCGTGATTTCATATTGGAGTTTTTAAGTAACTCATCTATGCTTATGATGCACTTATCACGCTTTTGTGAAGAACTTATTTTATGGAGTAGCCAAGAGTTTCAATTTATTGAAATGAGTGATCAATACGCGACAGGTAGCAGCATTATGCCGCAAAAGAAAAATCCGGATATGGCGGAATTAATCCGTGGTAAAACAGGCAGAGTATACGGTAATTTATTTAGTTTACTTACAGTAATGAAAGGATTACCGCTCGCTTACAATAAAGACTTACAAGAAGATAAAGAAGGAATGTTTGATACAGTAAAAACAGTAGAAGGATGCCTTCATATTATGGCAGGCATGCTTGAAACGATGACTGTAAACAAAGAAAAAATGGGGCAAGCTGTAACGCAAGATTTCTCAAACGCAACAGAAATTGCTGACTACTTAGCAAGCAAAGGACTACCATTCCGTCAAGCTCATGAAATTGTTGGGAAACTAGTCCTTCATTGTACGCAAAAAGGAATTTATTTATTAGATGTACCACTTGAAACATACAAAGAAATGAGCTCGTTATTTGAAGAAGATTTATATGAAGTTCTTTCACCTTACGCAGCTGTGAAACGTCGTAATAGTGCTGGCGGGACAGGGTTTAAGCAAATTGAAAAAGCTTTGGAGAAGGCGAAAGGATCAACTGTGGAGTTTGTTGGAATTAAATGATGCATAACATAGAAGGTAAGGTGCTTTTTTAGAAAGCACCTTACCTTTTTGTATTTAGATTTTTAGGTATGTATCTATCATTTCATAATTGTTTTTCATAATCATAAAATGATGCCTCTCATGTATCGCTAATAGCTGAATAGATTGAATAAGGTTAGGGTAGTGAGCAATTGGATCTAAAAATACGATATGCCCTGCAATATTTTCTTCTATATTTTGAACTAGTTTTTTTATTTCATCTGTTTCATGTGAAAGTAAGTCTTCTAATTCTGTTACATTCATAGAATCATAAACTTTTTTTGAAGGGATTAAAATCCAAGGTGCGTTCATTCCTCTGCCATGCTTCTCCTTGTATTCGGCATAAATGTCATGAATTTCAGTTGCGAATGGGGTGTTTCTTCTTAGTTTGGCATAGGGGATAAGGGTGAAAGAGAATTTAATCGCTACTTTTAGCATCCTTGTAATTAAATATAAGTGATAAAAGTGTTCGCCAATAGACCATTTTTTGTCCGCTTTCCTATACCATAGTTGTTCTTGTGATAGTGAATGAAGCTTAGGAATGAACTGGTTTCTTTGTACATGTAATGTATGAAAATGTTTTGATATATTTTCAGACTTCATATTTTGACACCCTCCACATTTTTCCTAATTATAACATTTTCGCGTGGATGTAAGTAAGCCTAGAGAAATTTGCTCTAGGCTTCAAGTTTCACCAATTAATCATACTTATGTCGATCTTCCGTAATTCGAATATACTCAATATCCATCAAATCTCTAAGTAATGCACCATTACTTAGTTCCACGCCATGCTTCTCTTTAAAATGAGTACGAATCGTATCTAGCATTTCAATTTCTTTCCCATTCACATCTAAAATAATGCGTTCGGAATCACCCATGTAGCATCCTCCTTTTTTTAACATATATATTTTGTCCATCTATTTCTAAAAAATGTATGTTAACCTAAAGTTAGGAAATAAGAAAGGAATGGAAAATGAGACGTATTTATTTTATTGGGTTAATTTTGTACACGCTAATTGTATTACACTTTGCATTCCCAAGCGTATTTTCATTTGAGGATGTAGAAACAGTACACGTTGCGATATTTATCTTTATTCTGTTTGTAGTAGATTGTTGTATTTCGATATGGCTTTCGAAAAGAAAACATGTACAAGATAAAAAAGAAATGGAACGAAAAAAGAGAAAACGTTCATTTTGGGTAACGACGTATTGTTTTTCATTAGTAATCACCGCTGCTTTTGCAAGTGATCATATTCCGCTAGAAAGGTTAAATATCGAATTTTGGGCAATTGTATTTGCATGTTATTTTTTCATGCATTTTCTTCCTTATATGAAAGAAAAGCGAGGAGAAGAGGAAGATCCGCTTGTAGAAGAAGCGAGAGAACAAGAGCATAAGAGAATAGAAGAAGACATAAAGAAACTTGGAGAACAAAAGTGGTATTTAAAATCAAAAATTATATATGTTCTTTGCTTCATTACGCCGCCAATCGGTTATTTGTATGTTTTCTTCCTTCGTAAAAAAATGACAGAAGATGCAAAGCAAACGTACTTAACGGTTGCGACGATAATGATGGCGCTATGGTCTTTGAAGTTCCTTCCGCCCTATGTGTTGGCAGTTACCGTTGTTGTTGTGGCTTGTCTTGTATTTATAGTGAAGTTTGTGAAATGAAAAACACCAAGCCCATGTGGACTTGGTGTTTTATTTATCCCGCATTAACGGGCAGTAAGACTCCCACCTCAAAATTCGGCGAATGCGAAGAAGTTAGGTGGGAGATCAACGGCCCGTAAACGCCCGATTGGTTCAACTAATAATCAGTGGGGGATGGACAAAAGCCCCACTGATTAAAGTTTCACTTTATAAATTAAAGATCACCTTGCTCTTCGTCACCACGAACAACAAGGACATCGCATTTCGCATAGCGAATAATATGTTCAGAGACGCTACCAATTAGGAAACGTTCTACAGCATTTAAACCAGTTGCACCGCACATAATTAAATCTACTTTGTGTGTAGGGGCAATTTCTTTTGAAATTTTAGATTTTGGATTACCAAATTCTAATACAGTTTCCACTTTTTCAAGACCAGCTTCGATTGCAGTCTTTTTGTAGTCTTCTAATAAGTCTTCTGCAAATAGATTTGCACGTTCAGCAATTGCACGGCTATAAGCTTCTACTGCTGAGTATGCTTTTACATCAACGATATGAGCAATTGTTAATGTTGCATTGTTGCGTTTTGCGACTTGAATTGCTTTTTTAAAAGCTTTTTCTGCTTCTTTAGAACCGTCCACTGCGATTAAAATATTTGTATATGTATTATTCATAGTAAATTCCTCCCAATCATTTTTATTACCGTTTACAACTTTATTATAAAACAAATTTTGGTAATGTGCTTGTCGGAAACGTTACAGAATTTTGAAAACTCTGTTTCAATTCATTTTAGTTGTAATTGGTGCGAGAACTTGTTACATATGGAGTATAGCAATTTAAAAGGAGGCAGTTTTGTGAGACATGCGCTCATTACAGCCGGTACGAAAGGTTTAGGAAAGCAAGTAACAGAAAAGTTATTGGCTAAAGGGTATTCAGTAACAGTAACGTATCATAGCGATACAAGTGCTATGGAAACAATGAAAGAAACATATAAAAATATGGAAGAACGTCTACAGTTCGTGCAAGCTGATGTCACGAAAAAGGAAGATTTACATAAAATAGTAGAAGAAGCGATGAGCCGTTTTGGCAAAATTGACTTTTTAATTAATAATGCTGGTCCATATGTATTTGAACGAAAAAAGTTAGTCGATTACGAAGAAGAAGAATGGAATGAAATGATTCAAGGCAATTTAACAGCGGTATTTCATTTATTAAAACTTGTCGTTCCGGTCATGAGAAAACAGAACTTTGGCCGTATTATCAATTACGGATTTCAAGGGGCAGATAGTGCACCGGGATGGATTTATCGCTCAGCTTTCGCGGCAGCAAAAGTAGGACTTGTTTCATTAACGAAAACAGTCGCATACGAAGAAGCTGAATACGGTATTACTGCGAATATGGTATGTCCTGGTGATATAATTGGTGAAATGAAAGAGGCAACGATTGAAGAAGCGCGAAATCTGAAAGGTAGTAACACACCAATTGGTAGATCTGGAACAGGTGAAGATATCGCAAGAACCATTTCGTTTTTATGTGAGGACGATTCTGATATGATTACTGGCACGATTATTGAAGTAACAGGTGCTGTTGATGTTATTCATAGACATCGATAGAATTAAATAAAGTGAAGTTTCGAATAATTGGACAGTTTATCCTTCATACTGAGAGGTACGGATAATACTGTCCTTTCATGTAAGATTAAATCTATCGGAAAACTTGTATTATTTTTTGTCAAATATTGAGATATTATGTTAGAATATAAGAGCGTAGAAAGCGCTTTAAAAAATGATTCAGGGGTCATTTCATAACTCAAGGGGGAACTAATAATGCGTATCGGTATTCCAACAGAAATTAAAAACAATGAAAACCGTGTGGCAATGACGCCAGCGGGAGCTGTACATTTAGTACAAAATGGTCATGAAGTTTTTGTTCAAAAAGGAGCAGGTATAGGATCAGGCTTTGCAGATGAAGAATACGTACAAGCTGGTGCGAAACTTGTTGAAACTGCTGAAGAAGCATGGAATCAAGATATGGTTATGAAGGTAAAAGAGCCAGTTGCAAGTGAATACGGCTATTTCCGTGAAGGTTTAATTTTATTCACATACTTACACTTAGCTCCAGAACCAGAATTAACGAAAGCATTAATTGATAACAAAGTGGTATCAATCGCATACGAAACAGTACAATTAGACAATCGTTCATTACCACTACTTGCACCAATGAGTGAAGTAGCTGGTCGTATGTCTGCACAAATCGGTGCACAATTCCTTGAGAAAAACAAAGGCGGTAAAGGTATCTTGCTTGCAGGCGTTCCAGGGGTGAAACGCGGCAAAGTAACAATTATCGGCGGTGGTCAAGCTGGTACAAACGCAGCGAAGATTGCAGTAGGTTTAGGTGCAGATGTAACAATCATCGACTTAAGTGCAGAACGTCTTCGTCAGTTAGATGACATTTTCGGAAACCAAGTAAAAACGTTAATGTCTAACCCGTATAACATTGCAGAAGCTGTAAAAGAATCTGATCTTGTAATCGGTGCAGTATTAATCCCAGGTGCAAAAGCGCCAAAACTTGTAACAGAAGAAATGATTCAATCAATGGAACCAGGTTCTGTCGTTGTAGATATCGCGATTGACCAAGGTGGTATTTTTGAAACAACTGACCGTATTACAACTCACGACAACCCAACTTATGAAAAACATGGCGTTGTTCACTATGCAGTTGCAAATATGCCAGGTGCGGTTCCACGTACATCAACTCTTGCATTAACAAACGTAACAGTACCATATGCAGTACAAATTGCTAACAAAGGCTACAAAGATGCTTGCCTAGGCAACGTTGCATTATTAAAAGGTATTAACACATTAGATGGATATGTAACATTCGAAGCAGTTGCAGAAGCTCACGGCTTACAATACGCTGATGCAAAAGAGCTTCTTGAAAAAGCTCCTGCTTTATCATAATAGAAATAAAATAAAGACCTTTCCTTTGTAGGAAGGGTCTTTTTGTTTAAACTAATTATCTAATTTCTTCACAATTTTTAAGCCGAACATCATTGTGAAGAAAAGAATTCCAAACAAGTAATACAGGGCATACTCTACTCGTATCGTCGAATTTTCGTTGGTGATATATAAAATAAATAGTATAGCAGAGCCGATTAAATGAGAGAGACCGAAAATTTGGGCCATAAGCTTTAAACTCATTTTCTCAATTCGTTCATCTATCTCAGGTAATGGGTATTCCTCGGACTCTTTCTTTTTTTTCTTAAAGAATATTCGTTTCACTACAAATAGTACCGAGGCTAAGAGTATGTATACGCCAGCGAATAGAAGGACAGAACGAATCTTTTCTTCATCACTACTATTGAAATAAAGAAAAGTCGATCCTAACACTAAAATGGTAAGATTTGAAAAGAATTCTTGATTAAAAGTATTTTTCATTCTTTTTCCTCCCCAGTTTTATCTAATTGAAATAAATCTTCTACTTTACAGTTGAAAAACTCACATAATTTCAATGCTAATTCTAAACTTGGGTTGTATTTATTCTTCTCGATAGCGATGAGGGATTGTCTAGTGATTTGAACAGAGGAAGCTAATTGTTCTTGGGTGATGTCTCTAACGACGCGGAATTGTTTCACCTTATTTTTAATCAAATATACAAAGTCTCCTTTTTGTAAATTTGTTACATTTATTATATCCATTTTTAGGTAATAAGTAAATAAAACTTTACAAAAAGTAAACAAAACTTTACGTGAAATATAGCTTGTTATGATGTTGTTTTTTGTGATAATTTGGAATTAAACGGAAAATAAAAGTCGATAGAGGGGATTGGGTGTGGAGAACTATGGAAACAGTAAATCTATTAGAATTAACAAGAGATATTAAAGATCAACATAAAAACTTCGTCGTTTCAAATATAAATAATCATTGCTTACGAATCGCCGTATTTACCGGTGAATATGATTGGCACTATCATTCTAATTCGGATGAATTATTCATTGTGTTAGAGGGGGAATTACTTATCGATTTTCAAGATAGAGAGACAGCAGTTTTAAAGCCAAATGATTCAATTTTAATTCCAGCATGTACAATTCATAGAACGAGAGCGTTGAAGAGAACGGTAAATCTTTGTTTTGAAAATATAGAGGCGGATACAGTAATTGTGGAGGTCGTATGAGAAGGTTACAGATTGAAGAATACGATAAAGTAAGTTCACTTTTAGAAGGGAATCAACGAACAACAACTTTTGCGTATGCAGTTTGTGATCAGACCATAGATGGTGAGATTTTTATAAATGAGAAGTTAACAGCAGGACTAATTGTCACCACTAATGGTATTTATTATTTGTTTGGTGACACTCAAGACCAAAGTCATAACGAAGATCTATTTTCGTATATAAAAACAGCCATTGAAAAAACAGAGAAACGATTTACACTGTTCACTTCGAGTGAAGAGTGGGAAATGATGATTGAAGAGTGCTTTAGTAATGCATTTCGGAAAATCCCACGAATGACATTTCAATTTCAAAGAGAAGTTTTTGAATATGGAAAAATAGAATTAAACAAAAATACATATGAAATTGAACGTATTGATAAAAGTGATATAGAACGAAGTAATGAATTTACAGAGGATTATTACAAAGAATATTGGGGATCAAAAGAAGTGTTTTTAAATAACGGCTTTGGTTTTTGTATAGAACAAGATGGGGTGATTGTAGCCGAATGCGTCTCAATATTTAGCGGGAATGGTTTTGCTGAAATTGATATTGCAACACATGAAGCATATCAAGGGAAAGGATTAGCTCAAGCTGCTGCAACAAGGTTTATTGAACATTGCATGCAAAATGATATTATACCGTGCTGGGATTGTAATGCAGATAATATACCTTCGCAAAAATTAGCTAGTAAATTAAGTTTTCATAATCCAGTAGAATATAGTTTATTTGTACGTAAGAGAACAGGGGAATAAAAATGAATGTGGAATTAACGAGATTTAAAGTGAAACAAGGTAAAAGTTATCGTGTAGATGAATGGATGCAGCTTCTTAATGACAATATGAAAGAAGTACTTTTGACATTAAACGACGAAAAGATGTATGTAGAGACAATTTTCCGGGAAATAAGAGATGGAGAAGAGTACTTATATTGGTATTCTGTGCAAGGAGAAGATGGGGCTCTTGTCGAAAATTCTCATCATGAAATTGATAAAAAGCATTTAGCGTTTTGGTATGAATGTATTGATGAGGAAGCACCATCTGTTGATATGAAAACAGAAGTTGTTATGATTCAAGATGTTGTGAAAGAAGTAATGAAATAATAGAATAATATTTTTGAGAGGAGCACATTGAAGATGTGCTTTTTTATTATGAAAATATTTTTAGAAAAGCTGTATACATTTTACGCTCTCAAACGTTGAGTATATAGAAAGGAGAGCTAGATGAGCCATGATACGTTTGAATCATTATTGATAGAGAAATCAAAACCGGTGCTTGGATTTCAGGGGGGTATGTTGATAGAAAGAAAGATGAGTACGAGGATATTAAAATAAACTCTATAGAGTTTATTGGTTCTATGAAATCTTTAAGTGAAAATAAAGGGGGATATCAAGAATATTTTAGGATAAACTATAATGAGATGAAAAACTTCAAACCAAAAGACCTACCAATGTAGGGTGTAGTTGTAACAGGTAAAACAGAAGATTTACAAAGTTTACAAGGAGCACCATATGTTAAGGTTGCTGTTAGAGCTGTAACAGTTGAGAAATATTGATTACAAGTAATTAATGTGAATAATCAGAAAATTTATGTTATAATATGGGAAAAGGAGGTTTATATGAGGCAAATACATGGAGCAATTTATATTTACATAACAATGTTTTTCGTAGGAGCATCTTATGGTTTAGGGCATGTGTATTCGCATCCTGTATTAACCTTTTTGAGTGGAGCATGTATGGTGATTGCGTTTCTTGTCCACCTTTTCTCAGTTTGGATCGTGAAATTTCAAATAAATATTAGTGAAATAGAAGAAGGTACTTTTTAAAGTGCCTTCTTTTTTTAATAATATTTGGGAAGCTCTTGCAATAATTTTTCAATTTCGCATTCGGTTTTTTTACATATAGACAGTGTGCGTAGTCTGAAAAATAAGCTACGTAAGAAAGATTTTATATTTCCGTATAGAAACTCATACGATTCAATATGTAGTGTTTGTTTTTGAGCTTGTAATTGAGCTACTAAATCACGAAGGGCTAATATGAGTACTTCTTCCTTTAGGTCATTTTGTAGCATTGAGACAATCGGATAAACGAGTCGTTCGTCTTCTTCATATTTGTAGTAAATAGAATGGACACAAACTTTGTGTAATAAAGTTTGTAATATTTCTTCGTAATGTAAAGCTTCCAGTTTAGGACTATGAACAAGCGCCTCAAATGTATCGGAAGCATGAGCGATACTATGTGCCCAGCCGTGGTCTTGCACATATCCACGGAAATCATGTTCGTTGTTCATATATATAATTAATCGATCTTTTACGTGTAAAAGATCAGCCTGTGATAAGAAATTATGATTTGTATCAGCATCAATAATGAGCGCAATTAATAATGTGGTAAATGCACGAGTAAATACAGCATCATCGTCATCTGAATGAATTTTATAAAATAAATATTTTTCACTAATGCTTTCTAATAATAGTTTCTGTAATTGTGTGTGTAAGTTGTGCGCCTCTCTCTAAAGATGAACCGATAGAAGTTGTGATTAAATGGGATGATAAGTATGAAGAGAAGATGGTTTTAAAGTGGAAATAGCGTAGAGTGAGGGATTAAAAATGAATAGGAATATGAAAATTTCTACGTATATATTTTTAAGTGTATTTCTAATCATATTACCATCGTGTACTACAAAAACAGTAGAGCGAGCAGCGGTCAAAAAAGTATCTAAAGAAGGGTATGTCATATTAAGAAATGATACAGTATTTTTTGTCGGTGATAAAATGTTTGAAACAAAAGTAGAGTTGCAAAAGTATATAGAGCAACAAATGAATAAAGATCATCCATCAGATATAGTCTTGAGTTTTAAGAATAAAGACGCATCTAATCAATTAAAAACGGGGGATAAAATAAAAGTATGGTCTTCTCACATACTTGAAAGTTACCCAGGGCAAATGATTGTAGAGAAATTTGAAATAGTAGAGAAATAGAAAAAGGCAGCAATCATGCTGCCTTTTTATTATTTTACAAATTGTAATTCTTTCGGGAATTTCGTTAAAATTTCTGATCCGTCTTTTGTGATATAAATATCATCTTCAATACGAACGCCACCTACGTTTGGTACGTAAATACCTGGCTCGATTGTGAAGACCATACCTTCTTTTAATGGAGATTCGTTGCCTTCTTTTACATCCGGATATTCGTGTACGCTAATTCCAAGTCCGTGACCAAGGCGGTGAGGGAAGAAGTCTCCGTAACCTGCATCTGCGATGACAGAGCGAGCAGCATTATCGATTGCACCAAATGTAACGCCTGGTTTACACGCTTCAACTGCTTGTAGTTGGCCAGTAAGTACAGTGTTGTAAATGCGAGTTTGTTCTTCGGAAATATCACCAAATGCTACTGTACGTGTAATGTCAGAGCAATAGCCGTCAATGATTACGCCTAAATCAAATAGTACGAAATCGCCGCGCTTCATTTTGTTAGCACCTGGAATACCATGTGGAAGAGCAGAGCTAGCACCTGCTAATACCATTGTATCGAATGACATTTTATGGATGCCTTTTGTTTTTAATTCGTGCTCAATAATTGCTAATACTTCTAGTTCGCTGCGGTTTTCTTTAATTGCATTTACACCAACTTCAACAGCATAGTCTGCCATTTTAGCTGCTTCGCGTAAAATAGAAAGTTCTTTTTCGTCTTTAATTAAGCGAAGCTCGCGAACTTTCTCTTCAGCTGATTTGAAAGCTGCATTTGGGAATAATTTTGTTAATTCTTCGTAACGTTCTACGTTTAAATGTTCTTTTTCAATTGCAACTGCATTTGCATTGATACCGCGGTCTTTAATTGCTTTTGCAATCATATCCCATGGTTTGTCAGTATCAGTAAATCCGATAATCTCATGTGCCCAGCCAGCGTTACGTGCTTGGCCTTCTTCCATTTTAGGACAAATTAAAATAGGCTCTTTTTCTTGGAATACAAACATACCAAGTAGTCTTTCATGTGGTTCACAATGGAAGTTCGTCATGTAGAAAACGTTTGGTGTAGAAGTTAAGAACGCAGCTTCTACGTTTTTTCTTTTAGCCATTGCATTAAATTTTCTAATCTAGCATTCATCGATTGGCACCCCCGAGATATTTAATTACAAATATAACTTTACATCGGATGAAAGCGTTATGACAAGTAAATAGATGTTAGAAAAGACAGGGAATTAAGAAATCATGTAGAATAAAAAGTGTGAATGTGAATAGGGGAGGAATGTAATGATGAAAGTATCTTATCACGGGCATTCAGTTGTAAAGATTGAAACGAATGGAAAAGTTATTTTAATTGATCCATTTTTAACGGGAAATCCGAAAACAGATTTAAAGGCTGAAGATGTAAAAGTAGATGCAATTCTTTTATCGCATGGACATGGTGATCACGTTGGAGATACAGTAGAGCTTGCGAAGAAAAATAATGCAGTTGTTGTAGCACCATTTGAACTAGCGACATTTTTAAGTTGGCAAGGTGTAAATACACATCCGATGCATATTGGTGGTTCACATGAATTTGACTTCGGAAAAGTGAAGTTTACACAAGCATTCCACGGTTCTAGTTATATTGATGAAGAAAATAAGACGATTACATATACAGGTATGCCAGCGGGTATTTTATTTACAGCAGAAGAGAAAACTGTGTACCATGCAGGAGATACCGCTCTATTCTCTGATATGAAATTAATTGGGGAATTAAATAACATTGATGTAGCATTTTTACCAATTGGTGATAATTTCACAATGGGACCAGAAGATGCGGTTTTAGCAGCAAAATGGATTCAGGCGAAAACTGTTGTACCGATGCATTACAATACGTTCCCAGTAATTGAACAAGATCCATATCAATTTGTAGAAAAGCTACAAAATTGTACAGGGAAAGTATTAGAAGCTGGAGAAAGTATTACACTATAGAAAAGAAACCCTTCATTTGAAAAGACAAGTGAAGGGTTTTTTATGTGTATAGGACAGCTTTTAAAGGTTGTACTTGTTTTGATGATTCTTTTCTTTTTGGAAGTGGCTGTTCAGGTGTTTCATTCAATTCCATTGCAACTTTTTTCCCGTCTACGAAAGCTAAAAATACAGCACCTACTACTTCTAATAATTTTTTCATCATGTATTCGCTCCTTTGTTTCATTTCTTGTCTTCATTGTATATTGAAGCGGCTGGACAAACTATCGAACGAGATGACAATACCATTACATTGTTGTAATGGTAGAAGTGGTGTAATGTAAGGCGTATTTTGTTATAAAAAAAATAGTACAGGTATATAAAGAGAGAGTGTAACAGTTTTGAAAATATAGTATACTGAAAATACAACACATGAAGAATTTAGGGAAAAGAAAGTATGGTGAAACCATTTGGCTACCAAGCATAACCAAATTTTAGAACATATTAATAGTCTGCCAGTAGGCCATAAAATTTCTGTAAGGCAAATTGCAAAAGATTTGAGTGTAAGTGAAGGGACAGCTTACCGTGCAATTAAAGATGCAGAAAATAAAGGATATGTTAGTACGATTGAGCGTGTCGGAACAATTCGAATTGAACAAAAGAAGAAAGAGAATATTGAAAAGCTGACATATGCAGAAGTCGTTAATATTGTCGATGGTCAAGTACTTGGAGGCAGAGAAGGACTACATAAAACATTAAATAAATTCGTAATCGGGGCTATGAAATTAGAAGCGATGATGCGCTATACAGAAGCCGGGAACTTGCTTATCATCGGGAACCGTACGAATGCACATCAATTAGCATTAGAAACAGGGGCCGCTGTATTAATTACAGGTGGATTTGATACAGAAGAGCATGTGAAAAAGTTAGCAGACGAATTGAAGTTGCCAATTATTTCGAGTAGCTATGATACATTTACGGTCGCAACGTTAATTAACCGTGCAATTTATGATCAACTTATTAAGAAAGAAATTGTACTCGTTGAAGATATTTTAACACCGATTGAAGAAACACTATATTTAAACCCTAGTGACATCGTACAGAAATGGCATGAGTACAATGAAGAGACGATGCATGGACGTTATCCAATTGTGGATGAAAATAAAAAGGTGTTAGGTATCGTAACTTCGAAAGATATGATTGGTGTTGCGAAAGATACACCAATTGATAAAGTAATGACGAAACATCCTATTACGGTAAATGGAAAGATGTCTGTCGCAGCTGCAGCGCGTATGATGGTGTGGGAAGGTATTGAATTACTTCCTGTTGTGGAAGATGGAAATAAATTGCAAGGTATCATTAGTCGTCAAGATGTACTTCAGGCGCTGCAAATGATTCAGCGTCAACCACAAGTTGGTGAAACGATTGATGATATTGTAACGAATCAATTTATGACGCCGAAAGAAGCAAAAAATGAGCATTTGTATCAATTTTCAGTGACACCACAAATGACGAATTCAATCGGAACATTATCTTACGGTGTATTTGCAACAATTGTGACAGAAGCAACAAACCGTGTCATTCGTGCGCAGAAGAAGAGCGATTCAATTGTTGAGAATTTAACAATTTATTTTGTAAAGCCGGTTCAGATTGATAATGTTGTATCCGTTCATCCGAAAGTATTAGAAATTGGCCGTAAATTTGGTAAGGTTGATGTAGAAGTACACCATGAAGGTAATGTCGTTGGAAAAGCATTACTTATGGTGCAGTTAATCGATAAATAAAAAGATGGAACAAATCGTTTTGATTTGTTCCATCTTTTTTTGTTGAAAGGATAGAATTAAAAAAGAAAATAAATTGCGTATTATTTCATATTCATAGTAGAAATACTCGGGAATTTGAAAGTGGAGGAAATGTCGTAGTGATAAGGAGGTGCTGAATGGGAGGGATAATTTTCTTTTTAGTTGTTGTATGTATCATAATTGTTCATGTGTTAACACATAGAAGAATGAATGGTATTAAAAAGAAGTTGTATTTTGTAAGTTTGATTCTCGCAAGTATTGGTTCCTTTATTCCTATATCAGGAGAAAATGAGCCTGATTTCCTTTATTTTGGTGTACCAGCTGAAACGTTTGTTTATTATGGTGGTTGGGAATGTTCGTTTAATCCATTAGGCTTTTTCTTTAACTTTATTTTGTTTTATTGGATTTTGAAGCTATTACTTAAGCTCGGTGAGAGTTTTAGTAGAGAAGTGAAAAAATAGCAGGATATGCTGTAGTCTTTAGCTAATCTATTTTAGGTTAAAGGATTGGTTATTAGTCGATAGGATCAATGAGGAAGAGATCAAAATAGTGTCATTGAATGGAGAAACTATACTTCACTATACGAACTAGGGGGAGAAGAATGGATTTTTACATTAAAGAGCAGTTATGTAAGCAATATAATTTAAATAATTTTACGAAAGTTTCATTGTTGCATGGGGGAGAAAATCAAACATATATATTTGAATCGGACAAAAATAAATTTGTAGTTAGACAGTATAGAGAAGGACGTTATACAGCCGAGCAAATAGAGGCTGAAATACATTGGGTAATAGCGTTACAAAAACAAATGTTAGTACCAGAAGTAGTTGTAAATAAAAATGGTGACTGGATCACACCTGTTATGAAAGATGAGAGGAGTATCCAGTATTTTGTTGTCTTTAGGTTTATAAACGGAAGCGAAATTTTAGAACCGAAGGATAAAGATTATGAAAAACTTGGATCATTAATGCGAAAGTTTCATGAAAATGCAAATGGAGTACTCAAAAGAATACCGCAAACTTGGAGAGGTTATGAAAGGCCTGTATATACCGAGAAAAAGACAATTCACGAGCCTTTACAACGTTTATTAAATACTTCGTTTTTATCTTATGCGGATAAAAATAAATGCTTGAGAATTGCAGAAAGAATACAAGAGCTTACAAATTCAACTCAACTAGGAGAAAAACAATTTGTTCATGGCGATATGCACTTTGGCAATGTTCTTGTAGACAAAGAGGATTGGTATTTACTCGATTTTGATGAATGTGGATTTGGGTATAAAGAGTTTGATATTGGTGTTCCGAGATTGCATTTAATTGCTTCGGGACAGTTAAAAGAAGTATGGGGGAACTTCATGATGGGATATGGGGAAAATATTTCGGAAGCAGCCATTCGACTTGGGACTGCTTTGAGAATTTTTTATATGGCAGGAAAAATACCATTAAGACTTGATATTGAACCAATTAGAAAAAATCCTGGGAATTTTATTCGGCGATATATTCAGTATGCTGAAGAAGAGCTATGCGGAGAGACAATTGTAAAATAATAAAACAGAATATTAACTCAATTAGATTGTATACTGTGCTATAATTAGATTGTAAGATAATGGATTTCGGAAGGTGGTATGCAATATGTCATCAGAATTATTCTTTTTTGTTGGTATCGCACTATTTTACTTTCTTGTAATGATACCGATTCAATATTTATACTTACAAGGTTTAAATGAAAAAAAGAAACGGATAGGATTATCTCAGCAAGAACTATACAAACAGATGTCTTTTGAAGAAGAGCAATTACATTTTCATGTGCAAGGCAATCCATTCAATATCCCTTCTGCGTTTGTCGCATACATGATTTTAAAAGTTAGAGGACGTAAAAAAGCATCACAATATTGATGCTTTTTTTACGTTGCTTCATAGACTTCGGCTTCTTCAACTGCTAATGGTAAGAAATGTTTGTATTGGCGAAATCCATTAAATACACTTGCACTACCAAATAGAACAAATAAAACACCAACGATAATACGAGCGGTTGAAAGTTCTAAAAAGAATTGGTTTATCCCAAAGAATAAGACGAATGAACCGAGTGCCATTGCGGATTTTCCTGAGAGCCAACCTTTCTCCATTGGGCGGTTTGTACGAAAGTATTTTGTTTTATAGAAAAGATACAACATAAATGAGACGATAATACAAAAGACTAATACTGGCATAATGCACACTCCCATCGCTTCGTATAAAATGGTAAAGAAAAAGAAATATCTAAACTTTCTAACTTTTATTATAAAGCAATTGTTCGCATGTATGAAATATTTTCCGTTATAATGGGGGATAAAGTGAAGAAGTTGAATAAAAAGGAGATTATACATATGCATGAACAAATTTTAGGAGCAATTAAAGAGTTTGAGACGATTATTATTCATCGTCATGTGCGTCCGGATCCAGATGCGTTAGGTTCACAGGGCGGTCTTGGTACAATTCTACAAGAATCGTTTCCAGAGAAAAATATTTATACGGTTGGGTACAATGAACCGTCACTAGCATACTTACGAGTAATGGATGATATTGAAGATAGTGTATACGAAAATGCACTTGTTATCGTTTGTGATACTGCAAACCAAGAACGTGTTGACGATCAACGCTATACAAAAGGGAAGATGTTAATTAAAATTGATCATCATCCGAATGAAGATCCGTACGGAGACATTACGTGGGTAGATACGACATCAAGTTCTACAAGTGAAATGATTTATGAGTTTTACAGTTATGGAAAAGATAAAGGATTAAAGATAACAACAGAAGCAGCCCGCCTTATTTTAGCGGGAATCGTTGGAGATACAGGTCGTTTCTTGTTCCCGAATACAACAGCAAAAACACTTCGTTACGTAAGTGAGCTCGTTGACATGGGTGTGAAATTCACAGATTTATACAATGAGATGTATAAGACGAAAGAAAAGATTGCTCGTTTAAACGGTTATATTTTACAAAACTTTACGATGGTAGAAGAAGGCGCAGCGTACATTAAATTAACGAAAGAGGTATTAGAAGAATTTGATGTACTTCCTTCTGAAGCATCTGGTGTTGTCGGAGCGCTTGGTAATATTGACGGATTAAAGGCGTGGGTTCTATTTTTAGAGGAAGGCGATGTGATTCGTGTTCGTCTTCGTTCAAAAGGACCGGTTATTAATAAATTAGCAATGCAATATAATGGCGGAGGACATCCGATGGCTTCTGGTGCAAAAGCATCTTCTTGGGAAGAAGCGGATCGTCTTTTTGCTGATTTACGTGAGCTGTGCAGATAAGAAATTATATGTTAAAACGAAAAGAAGGAGAGGCATAGAAGCCCTCCTTCTTTTCGTTTATTTTTCTTTCTCTATAACAATACTAATTTCCAGTACGGTATCAAAAGAGACTGTGTCTACTTTAAAGCGATATATACGATCGTAATGTTTGTACGTTTTATTTTCGATTACTTTTTTGAGTAGGTCTTTATTTTTTGCGATGCTTTGAATGTTTTTCGTTAAAAGATGCTGGAGATCATTATGGATAGAAGTGGTCATGTTTTCGAGTGTAAGGTTGTCTAAATCATATTTTTCTCGATTTATAATTTTTATTTTAATTTCTTGAATTGTTAAGAGCCGCTTATTTTCTGTATTCAATTTTTCTTGATCTTCGAGAAGGACGTGGAGTTTTGCTTCTTGCTTTTCTATAATTTCTCTTTGTTCTGCTATTTTACTAGCTTGTTCCTGCTGAAAAACACCATATATGTACAAAAAAATAAACCAGCTCAAAACGCCTCCAACAGCAGCACCTGCTAAAACTAAATACCATCTTTTGGCTGTATTGGCACTTGGTACTCTCATACATGTTCCTGCGTTAGCCATTTAATAATAATAAGACCAGTTTGCATACCACCAGTTGCAAAAAAAATAAGGAGAATTTGTTTTACGATATCTTTCATATCTCCGCCAAAGAAGCTTCTTTCAAAGCTATAAAAGGTATCGAACGTTCCACCAATCGCTGCAACGAGTGCCCAAATTCTTAAATTTTGGGCAAATTGATTAATATAAGTTAGAGCTGGTTTTCCAATGAGAAATGCACCAAATCCGCCAATTAATGAACCACCAAGTATAACTCCAAAGGCAATAAAGTAACTAATAATAAGCAGAGAGAAAAAAGTATGTTCTCTTACATCCATCGTCATTCCCCTTTCTTCTTCATATATATGGACAAAGTATGAGAAGTATGTTTTGATTTCCGCTTTCCTCATCACCTATAATAAAAGTAGTCAAATAGGTAAAGAGAGGGTACAACAGTGAAGTTTGTGCATTTACAATGTCAAACCGTTTTTAGTTTATTAAAAAGTGCTTGTAAAATTGATGAGTTTGTCATTCGGGCGAAAGAGCTTGGATTTTCATCGCTGGCCATTACAGATGAAAATGTTATGTATGGAGTTATTCCGTTTTATAAAGCATGTAAGAAAAATGGTATACAGCCTATTATCGGCTTAACAGCTTCTATTTTTAGTGAAGAAGAAAAAAAGTCTTATCCACTTGTCTTACTTGCTGAAAATGAAATAGGTTATCAAAATTTATTAAAGATTTCTAGTAGCATTATGACGAAGTCAAAAGAAGGTATTCCTAAGAAGTGGCTTGCGCATTATGCGAAAGGATTAATTGCTATTTCACCAGGTAAAGATGGAGAAATTGAACAATTATTATTAGAAGACAAAGAAAGTCAGGCTGAAGAAGTAGCTCGCACATATCAAAATATGTTCGGCAATTTTTATATGAGTTTGCAGCATCATGCGATTCAAGATGAACTGCTTTTACAAGAGAAATTACCTGCATTTATGAGTAGGATAAATGTCCCACTTGTTGCAACAAACGATGTACGTTACATCAATCAAAGCGACGCACTTGTTCATGAGTGCTTATTGTCTGTTGAAAGTGGAACGAAAATGACTGATCCAGATAGACCGAGGATGAAAACAGACCAATACTATTTAAAGTCATCGGATGAGATGGAAGCACTATTTTCTCACGTAGAAGAGGCGATTCACAATACAGTAGAAATTGCAGAACGTTGCCGAGTAGAAATACCGTTTCATGTAAATCAATTACCGAAATTCCCTGTTCCATCTAACGAGACGAATGATATGTATTTACGCCGCGTTTGTGAAGAAGGGTTGCAGAAACGTTATGGTACGCCGAAAGAAGTACATATAAAGCGTTTGAATCATGAATTAAACGTTATTTCTAGTATGGGATTTAGTGATTATTTCCTCATCGTCTGGGATTTTATGAAGTATGCGCATGAAAATCATATTTTAACAGGACCAGGACGTGGATCGGCAGCTGGTTCACTCGTTTCTTACGTATTAGAAATTACAGATGTTGATCCGATTGAATATGACTTACTATTTGAAAGGTTTTTAAATCCTGAACGTGTGACACTTCCAGATATTGATATTGATTTTCCAGATATAAGACGTGATGAGATGATTCGATATGTGAAAGATAAATATGGTCAGCTGCGTGTTGCTCAAATTGTAACGTTCGGAACTCTTGCAGCGAAAGCCGCAATTAGAGATATCGCTCGTGTAATGGGGCTCCCGCCGCGAGATATTGACATATTTTCAAAACTTATCCCATCAAAGCTTGGTATAACGTTAAAAGATGCATATGAGGAATCGCAATCACTCCGTGAGTTTATACAAGGGAATCTTTTGCATGAACGTGTGTTTGAAATCGCAAAACGTGTAGAGGGATTACCGCGTCATACGTCTATTCATGCAGCCGGCGTTATTATGAGCCAAGAGCCGTTAACGGGAAGTGTAGCAATTCAAGAAGGACATAACGATGTTTATGTTACGCAATATCCAGCTGATGCATTAGAAGAGCTTGGGTTGCTCAAGATGGACTTTTTAGGATTACGTAATTTAACGTTACTTGAAAATATTGTAAAGTTTATTGTGAAAAAAACGGGGAAACACATTGATATAAGAAACTTACCTCTTCAAGATGAAAAGACGTTTCAATTGTTAGGAAGAGGGGATACAACAGGTGTATTCCAGCTTGAATCAGGTGGTATGCGAAATGTACTTCGAGGGTTAAAACCGAATGAATTTGAAGATATTGTCGCTGTTAACTCGTTATATAGACCAGGACCGATGGAACAAATTCCAACCTTTATTGAATCAAAGCACGGAAAAAGAAAAATTGAATATTTACATCCGGACTTAAAACCGATTTTAGAAAGAACATATGGCGTAATTGTATATCAAGAACAAATTATGCAAATCGCATCGAAGTTAGCCGGCTTTTCGCTTGGAGAAGCGGATTTACTGCGCCGTGCAGTGAGTAAAAAGAATCGTGATATTTTAGATCAAGAACGTAAGCATTTTGTACAAGGGTGTTTGAAAAACGGATACGATGAGACAGCTTCAGAACAAATTTACGATTTGATTGTCAGATTTGCGAACTACGGTTTTAACCGAAGTCACGCTGTAGCTTACAGTATGATCGGATACCAGCTTGCCTATTTAAAAGCGAATTATACGCTAGAATTTATGACAGCACTATTATCAAGTGCAATTGGAAATGAAGATAAGATTGTGCAGTATATACGAGAAACGAAACGAAAAGGATTTCATGTTTTGCCGCCGTCTCTTCAGAGAAGTGGTTATAACTTCCAAATAGAAGGGACTGCGATACGTTACAGTTTACTTTCAATTCGAAATATCGGGATGGCTACAGTGACGGCGTTACTCGAAGAACGAGAAGAAAAAATGTTCGAAGATTTATTTGAATTTTGTCTTCGTATGCCATCAAAGTTTGTAACGGAGCGAAATTTAGAAGCGTTTGTTTGGTCGGGCTGTTTTGACGATTTTGGTGTTTCGAGAACGAATTTATGGAAAAGTCTTAAAGGAGCGCTAGAGTACGCGAACCTTGCACGTGATTTAGGTGATGCTGTTCCGAAATCAAAATATGTACAAGGAGAAGAGCTATCCTTTATTGAACAGTTAAATAAAGAGAAGGAAGCCCTCGGTTTTTATTTATCTAGCTACCCGACAGCGCAGTATGCGAAGTTAGGAAAAGAATTAGAAATCCCATCTCTCGCTCAGGCGATGCGACATAAGAAAAAAGTACAAAGAGCGATCGTATATATAACAAGTGTGAGAGTGATTCGTACGAAAAAGTTTCAAAAGATGGCGTTTATTACATTTTGTGATCAAAATGATGAAATGGAAGCGGTTGTTTTCCCGGAAACGTATATACATTTCTCAGACAAGTTACAAGAAGGGGCAATTGTTTTAGTCGACGGTACGATTGAGCTAAGGAATCATAAGCTGCAATGGATTGTAAATGGACTCTATCCGTTAGAGGAAATGGATGTTTATGAAGAAAAGAAAGACGCATCTGTTTACGTGAAATTGCCATCTCAGTATGAGAAAAAGCTTTTAAATCAGGTTACAAAAATATTGTTTGACTATTCAGGTTTTGCGAAAGTACTAATTTATTATGAAAAGGAACATAAAATGGTACAATTATCTCGAAGTTTATCAATTCATCCAAGTGAAGAATGCTTAGGAACACTTCGTGAAATTGTCGGCGGCGAAAATGTCGTTGTGAAAATATAATGGACAATTTCCCTACACTTCGATTATTATAGTAGTAGTGTTCGTGGTCAGACCACTTGGAGAAATTGATATCAGCAAGAATAATTTGAGGAGAGTGGATAGTTTGTCAACACTTCGTGAAGAAGCACTTCACATGCATAAAGTGCATCAAGGAAAATTAGAAACTGTATCAAAAGTAAAAGTAGAAAATGCAAAAGATTTAAGTCTTGCATATTCTCCAGGGGTTGCAGAGCCTTGTAAAGAAATTTATGACGATAAAAGTAAGGTATATGAATATACAATGAAGGGAAATATGGTAGCAGTTGTGACAGATGGAACGGCTGTACTTGGTCTTGGTAACATTGGACCTGAAGCATCTCTTCCAGTAATGGAAGGTAAAGCTGTATTATTCAAGAGCTTTGCTGGTGTAGATGCATTCCCGATTGCCTTAAATACAAACGATGTAGATAAAATTGTTGAAACTGTAAAATTAATGGAGCCAACTTTTGGCGGTGTAAACTTAGAAGATATTGCAGCACCAAACTGCTTCGTTATTGAAGAACGTTTGAAAAAAGAAACAAATATTCCTATCTTCCATGATGATCAACACGGAACAGCTATCGTAACAGTAGCGGGCCTTGTGAACGCGCTGAAATTAGTTGGAAAGAAAATGTCTGACATTAAAGTTGTCGCAAATGGCGCAGGTGCAGCGGGTATTGCAATCATTAAACTTTTATATCGCTATGGTGTACGTGACGTTATTATGTGTGACCGTAAAGGTGCAATCTATGAAGGTCGCCCTACAGGTATGAATCCGGTGAAAGATGAAGTTGCAAAATATACAAATAAGAATCGTATTGAAGGTTCTTTAGCTGACGTTTTACAAGGTGCGGACGTATTCATTGGTGTATCTGCAGCAGGTGCATTAACTGAAGAGATGGTTCGTACAATGAATGACGATGCAATTATTTTTGCAATGGCGAATCCGGTTCCAGAAATTATGCCAGAATTGGCAAAAGCAGCGGGCGCAGCTGTTGTTGGAACAGGTCGTTCTGACTTCCCGAACCAAGTAAATAATGTACTAGCGTTCCCTGGTATTTTCCGCGGTGCACTTGATGTACATGCGACACAAATTAATGAAGAAATGAAGATGGCAGCTGTACAAGCTATTGCAGAGCTTGTATCAGAAGATGAGTTGAATGCGGACCATATCATTCCGGCGCCATTTGACGCGCGTGTAGCGCCTCAAGTAGCGGCTTACGTTGCGAAAGCGGCAATGGAGACAGGAGTAGCTCGCCGTCAAGTAGATCCAAATGAAGTCGCTGAGAAAACAAAACAATTAGCGCTGATTGGTAAAGAATAAGCGAGGAATTTCCATTGACATCATCAAATACAAAAGTATATCTCGAAATTGTAAAAAAAAATCCGTTCCATAATGGAAGAGGATGGTTTAGTAGCGGGGGATCGTTTGCCGTCTGAGCGTGAGTTAAGTTCACGCTTAAACGCTGGCCGTTCCTCTGTAAGAGAAGCATTGCGTGCTTTAGAACTTGTAGGGTTAATTGAAACAAGACGTGGTGAGGGGACGTTTATTCGAAACTTTTACGATAACGGTCTTGTACAATTAATTGCTCCGTTCTTGCTGCAAGATGAGAAAACAATTCGTGATTTATTACAAACAAAACGATTGCTTGAGAAAGATATGATTCGACTTGTATGTAATTTACCGAAAGAAACGTTTTCTAAAGTGCTAAGTAAATTACACCAAGTGCTTGAAGAAAATGAAGGCTCAATTCCAATGCTTCATCAAACGTTCTTTAAAACACTTATTGAACAATTCGATAATTATTTACTTTATCGCATTTGGATGATCGTAAATGATTATGTTGCAACTCTTTCTTGTGAAATTTCAGGAGATTCTATCGAAATGTATAGAAAGCTTTATGCTGTCTTGAAAGAGAAGCAAGAAAATGATGCGTTAAAAATTTACGATGAATTAGTAGAGAATATACAGTTTCACTCGTAATGTATAAAATTTGTCGAAATGACCATGACACGTTATGACAAACATTCTACCGCATAGCGGTTAAAGTTAAACGTAAAGAGAGAGGTTATTAGACAGATTGAGAAGATAAGGCTAACATCAAACTTTGGTGTTAGCCCCATTTTCTTCTTACGCTAACCTTAGCTCTCAACGAAGGGGGTCAAATTGTGCTAAGAGATTTATTCGTGAAAAAGAAAAAGTACGCTGCAATACCTTCAGAACAAGTACGAAAAGATGTACCAGATGGCGTTATGACAAAATGTCCGAAATGTAAAAAAATCATGTATACGAAAGAGTTACTTAAAAATTTAAAAGTATGCGTGAATTGTGGATATCATCATCCGATGAATGCATGGGAACGCCTTGATAGTATATTGGACGAAGGCTCATTTCGTGAGTATGACAAAGAGATGGTTTCATTAAATCCACTTGAGTTTCCAGGGTATGAAGAGAAACTAGAAAACGATCGTAAGAAGACTGAGTTGAATGAAGCGGTTGTAACTGGTGAAGGAACAATTGATGACATGCTTGTTGTTATTGCAGTAATGGATTCTCGTTTTCGAATGGGGAGCATGGGCTCTGTTGTAGGAGAAAAAATTGCCCGTGCGGTTGAAAAGGCATACGACTTACAAGTTCCATTTATTATCTTTACTGCTTCGGGTGGTGCCCGTATGCAAGAGGGGATATTAAGTTTAATGCAAATGGCAAAAACAAGCGTAGCTTTGAAAAAGCATAGTAATGCAGGAGGGCTATTTATTTCTGTTATGACTCACCCGACGACGGGCGGGGTTTCAGCGAGTTTCGCTTCACTTGGTGATTATAATCTTGCAGAGCCAGGTGCACTTATCGGATTTGCTGGTAGACGTGTAATTGAACAAACGGTGCGTGAGAAGCTACCAGAGGATTTCCAAACGGCAGAATTTTTACTAGAACATGGTCAATTAGATGCGGTTGTGCATCGTGATGATATGAGAGAATCGCTCCGCAAGATTTTAGAAGTTCATCAAGGAGGGGAAATGGCTGTATGGCAGAGCTAGAATTTGAGAAACCAGTTGTTGAGCTAAGAAATAAGATTCGTGAACTGAAAGACTATACGAAAAACAGCCAGATGGACTTCAGTGAGGAGATTCGTATTTTGGAAGACAAGCTAGAAAATTTAGAGGAAGATATATACGGCAATATGAAAGTATGGGACCGTGTTCAAATTGCTCGTCATGCAGAACGACCGACAACGCTCGATTATATTGAGCACTTATTTACTGATTTTTTTGAATGTCATGGAGATCGCCTATTTGGTGATGATGCAGCGATTGTCGGCGGCATTGCGAAATATAAGGGGATGCCTGTAACTGTAATTGGGCATCAACGCGGAAAAGATACGAAAGAAAATATTCGTCGTAATTTTGGGATGCCTCATCCAGAAGGATATCGAAAAGCACTGCGTCTCATGAAACAAGCGGAAAAGTTTAATCGTCCTATTATTTGTTTCATCGATACGAAGGGAGCTTATCCTGGTAAAGCAGCTGAAGAACGTGGACAAAGTGAAGCTATTGCCCGCAATCTATTTGAGATGGCAGGTTTAACGGTACCAGTTATTTGTATCGTTATTGGCGAAGGTGGTAGCGGTGGTGCGCTAGGTCTTGGAGTAGGAGATTACATTCATATGCTAGAAAATTCCACTTATTCTGTTATTACACCAGAGGGTGCAGCGGCAATTCTTTGGAAAGATGCAGGAAAAGCGAAGGAAGCTGCAGAAGCAATGAAAATTACGGCAGCAGATTTGAAAGAATTAGGTGTAATTGATGAAATTATTCCAGAGGCAAAAGGTGGAGCTCACCGTAATCTTTTAAAACAGTCAGAAAATATAGACTTAATGATTAGAAAAACTTTTGAACAATTAAACGGAATTTCGAAAGATGAATTAATCGAAAAACGTTATGAAAAATATATGAAAATTGGGCAAGTTTCGTTTTCAAACGCTTCCATTGGGATAAAATAAGAAAAGCGTGCGTTCCTCTTCGCGAATGCACGTTTTTATTATGAAAAGACACATCTTCTCCATTGTGTTTTTATATTTTTTCGTGTTATTTTATTATAAGGCAAATAATCTTTATGAGGTGAGTACAAATGAAACGTATTGGTGTATTAACAAGTGGTGGAGATTCACCTGGTATGAATGCTGCCATTCGTGCAGTTGTTCGTAAAGCGATTTTCCATGATATTGAAGTATATGGTATTTACCATGGATACGCTGGTTTAATTTCTGGTCACATTGAAAAATTAGAACTTGGTTCTGTTGGCGATATTATCCACCGCGGTGGTACGAAATTATATACAGCAAGATGTCCTGAGTTTAAAGACCCAGAAGTACGACTAAAAGGTATCGAGCAATTAAAGAAACACGGTATCGAAGGACTTGTTGTTATTGGTGGAGATGGCTCTTACCAAGGTGCTAAAAAATTAACTGAACAAGGATTCCCATGTGTTGGTGTACCAGGTACAATCGACAATGATATTCCTGGAACAGACTTCACAATTGGTTTCGATACAGCTTTAAATACTGTTATTGATGCAATTGATAAAATCCGTGACACAGCTACATCTCATGAACGTACATATGTTATCGAAGTAATGGGACGTCACGCTGGAGATATCGCATTATGGGCTGGTTTAGCTGATGGTGCAGAAACGATCTTAATTCCAGAAGAGAAGTATGACATGGATGATGTTATCGCTCGTCTGAAACGCGGTAGTGAACGTGGTAAAAAGCACAGTATTATTGTTGTAGCTGAAGGTGTTGGAAGTGCGATTGACATCGGTAAACACATTGAAGAAGCAACAAACTTTGACACTCGTGTAACGGTATTAGGTCACGTACAACGTGGTGGATCACCAAGTGCACAAGACCGTGTATTAGCAAGTCGCCTTGGCGCGCGCGCAGTTGAATTGCTAATTGATGGCAGAGGTGGACGCTGTGTAGGTATCCAAAACAATAAACTTGTTGATCATGACATTATCGAAGCGTTAGCTCAAAAGCATACAATCGATAAAGATATGTATCAATTATCTAAAGAATTATCCATCTAATCGGCTTAATGCCTTGTATTTGGGAACGGTTTCATAATTTTCGGAGGTGCAATATGCGTAAAACTAAAATTGTATGTACTATAGGTCCTGCTAGTGAAAGTATTGAGAAATTAGAACAATTAATCGAAGCAGGTATGAACGTTGCTCGTTTAAACTTCTCTCATGGTAGCCATGAAGAGCACGGCGCTCGTATTAAAAACATTCGTGAAGCTTCAAAGAAAACTGGTAAAACAGTTGGTATCTTACTTGATACAAAAGGTCCAGAAATCCGTACTCACGACTTCGTAGACGGACAAGCTGAGCTTGTAACAGGTGCAGAAGTAGTTCTTTCTACTGAGCAAGTATTAGGTACTGCAGAGAAATTCTCTGTATCTTATGCAGGTCTTTATGACGATGTAGACCCAGGTTCTCGCATTCTAATCGATGACGGTCTTATCGAACTAGAAGTAATCGAAAAAGCTGATGGGAACATCCGTACAAAAGTATTAAACAGCGGAACTGTAAAAAATAAAAAAGGTGTTAACGTACCAAACGTAAGCATTAAGCTTCCTGGTATCACTGAAAAAGACGTAAAAGATATCGTTTTCGGTATCGAGCAAAAAGTTGATTTCATCGCGGCATCTTTCGTACGTAAAGCATCTGACGTATTAGAAATTCGTGAATTATTAGAAGGACATGACGCTCAATACATCCAAATCGTGCCAAAAATCGAAAACCAAGAAGGTATCGACAACATCGATGCAATCTTAGAAGTTTCTGACGGTTTAATGGTTGCTCGTGGTGATATGGGTGTAGAAATTCCACCAGAAGAAGTACCATTAGTACAAAAGCGTCTAATCAAAAAATGTAACGTATTAGGCAAACCGGTTATTACTGCAACACAAATGTTAGATTCTATGCAACGTAACCCACGTCCAACTCGTGCGGAAGCAAGTGACGTAGCAAACGCAATCTTCGATGGAACAGATGCAATTATGCTTTCAGGTGAAACTGCTGCGGGTCAATACCCTGTAGAAGCTGTAACAATGATGGCTAACATTGCAGTGCGTGTTGAAAAATCATTACAATATGAAGATATGTTCAAAAAACGTATTAAAGAGTTCACTCCAACAATTACAGATGCAATTAGCCAATCTGTTGCGCATACAGCACTTGCTCTTGATGTAGCTGCAATCGTAGCTCCAACAGAAAGTGGACATACTGCGAAAATGATCTCTAAATACCGTCCGAAATCTCCAATCGTAGCTGTAACATCTGACGAGCAAGTAGGACGTCGTCTTGCACTTGTTTGGGGTGTACAAGCGTTTATGGCTGGAAAACGTGCAGCTTCTACTGACGAAATGTTAGATACTGCAATTCAAACAGGTATGGATGCAGGTCTAATCGGACTTGGAGATACTGTAGTAATCACTGCTGGTGTTCCAGTTGCTGAAACTGGTACAACAAACTTAATGAAGATTCACGTTGTTGGTGAAGAAGTCGCTAAAGGACAAGGAATCGGTCGTAAAGCTGCAAAAGGTAAAGTAGTTGTAGCGAAAACAGCTGCTGAAGCTGTAGCGAACGTAAACAAAGGTGATATCCTTGTTACAACAAGCACTGATAAAGATATGATTCCTGCAATTGAAAAAGCTGCTGCTTTAGTTGTTGAAGAAGGTGGCTTAACAAGCCATGCGGCTGTTGTAGGTGTATCAATCGGTATTCCTGTTATCGTTGGTGTAAACGGCGTAACAGCAACTTTAAAAAATGGCCAAGAAGTAACAGTTGATGCAGCACGCGGAATTGTTTATAATGGACATGCGGAAGTGCTATAAGAAGTAATACGGAGAGAAGGAGCGGAGTCCTTCTCTTTTTTTTACACAAAAAAGGATAGAGATAGCTTTAAACACCTGAAATCACTTCAGGGAACGTTTGTTATAACGTTTGTGGGAAGAGGGTTATTTATCTTTTGTGAGGCTTATACGGGCGTCATAAGGGGCTTGTAAGGGACTTAGTAAGGTGAAAGGAAGATACTTAAACCTTTGAAATGAAATATGAAGGAGTGCGAGCTATGAAGTGGTTACTATTCTTGCTTATTTTAATACCGGCGATCGAAATTACGGTCTTAATTGGATCGAGTCATGTAATAGGTTTATGGTCTACGTTTGCTATGATTGTATTTACAGGTATTGTAGGCGTGTATTTGGCGAAACGACAAGGGTTTAAAATAGTTAGAGAGATTCAATTTAGGTTAAATAGAGGAGAAATGCCGGGTGATGCCGTCCTAGATGGTATTTTTGTCTTTATAGGAGGTATTCTTTTAGTACTTCCTGGATATGTGACGGATATAATGGGTTTTATCTTTGTTATCCCTGTAACAAGGGCTTTATTAAAGCCGATTGTTATGAAGTGGATTGATTGGAAATTGAGAAAGAAGGCTATTATTATTGTTCAGAAATAACACTTAGATTATAGCGATCTAAGTGTTATTTTTTTATTGTATTTTCTATTTATACTTCTGGTAGTTAATGCTAGGTAGAATACAGGGGGTTACGGATTGAAAGTTTTACGTCAGGGTAATATTTTTTGTGTTGTTAGTGTTCGATTAGTGTGAAAAAGTTAGATGAGAGAAAAAAACTACTGATTAAAGGAGTATTTCGCTCTAATTTGTATATTTATTCATTTACATAAAAAGTAATAAATGTAAGTAATAATTATAAAATAAATAGAATAAAAATGTAAAAATACCGCAAAATATGCGTTTTACATGAAAAAACAAGAGAATTATCCTTTTTTAGGAAATTCTCTCGTTTGAAATGTAGTTAGTATAAAAATAAGTGAATAATCAGTGGGAAATTCCCACTGATTAACAGTTAAGTTTTTTGTTGTATGTGAATTAGAAAATATTATTTTGATGGTGAGCCTTTAATGAATTTCCATAAGTCATGGAAAACGTGGGCTTTGTGTAATGTGTTAAGTAGTACTAATGTGACTGGACCGATGATTAATCCTAAAAAACCAAAGAGCTTAAAGCCGACAAATAAAGCGATGAGTGTCGCTAATGGATCGAGTCCAATATTAGATGAAAGTACTTTCGGCTCCATGATTTGTCTTTGGACAATCACGACGATGTATAAGATGAGAAGACCGATGGCGAATGCGGTGTCGCCTGTGAAAAATACGTATATAACCCAAGGAACGAAGACAGCTCCAGTTCCTAAGTATGGGAGTAAATCTACAACTCCTGTAATAATCGCGATAGTAATTGCGTATGGCACGCGTAATATTAAAAGGCCGATTAGTACAATGACGGTTGTCATAGATACGAGTGTAAGTTGTGCTTTAACAAAACCAAACAAAGCTTTTCTTAAATCGACAAAAATAGTTTTTCCGTATCCGTGTACACGATTAGGTAAAAGTTTTCTTACTTTATGAGCAAGATGGTGCCAATCGTAACTAATGAAGAAAGTTGCCAATAAAATGAATACAAGGACAGTTAAAGTTGTTGGTAATGCGCTAATGAAATTTGTTAATCCGCTTATAATAGCGGTTAAAAGTTCTTTCATTTGTGTCGTTGCTTCAGTGCCTAAGTTTTGAATGTTTTGTGTAATAGTATATCGTTGTGGTTCGCCGAGATGATTAAATTTAGAAATTAAATCATCGTAGAGAGGCATAATATGATTAAGAGCAAATTGTTGAGCGAATGCAACGATATCTGGGAACTTCACTGTAACAATTTGAAGTAAGTATGTTGTGGCGGATATTGCTTCAGTTACAAGGTATGTAACAAGTCCGACGATAGCCCCGAATACGAGAATTAAGCTAACGAGTACTGCTAATGCACGAGGGAATTGTAGCTTTTGATTAAGGAAATTGACGACAGGATTAATCAAATAAGCGAATGCAAAAGCGATAATAAAAGGATAGATAAGTCCTGACATGTACAGTAATACATAGAACCCAACGACCGTTGCTACAATGACAAATATGAGTCGCAATATCATATATAGTAAGTTTCGATTCAAAGATGTGTACCTCCCATTCCAATTTGTATTATCCTAATTCGTTCAACTTATAACGAGTAGCATTCACTGATTAAAGTTTCACTTTTATGTTATAGTGGAATGATGGATTTTCCCTGCTTTTTCAGTACATAAACGACTGTAAAAGCTTGTTGATGATGCTTCTACTATATGGTAAAAACTTCATTTTCTCTTCTTTTTATTTTACCTGTTTCTTGTTAGAAAAGAAAGGAGAGACAATCGTTTTCAAAAATGTATACATGCTTTGATTTTTTGGGTTACAGTCTCATTCTGTAAGTTGAAAATGCATGCACTAATGAAATTGTTGCCTTATTCTCATTGGCAAATAGACATCGATATGACATGTATAACGATAGGTTTAAAGGTATTTTTGTTTGGAAGCGAGTTCATTATTTTCAGAAAGGAAGTGCAAACATGATTAGTCAGTCAACGTTATTTTTATTCATACTACTTATTATAGGACTTATTGCTAAAAACCAATCGCTTACCGTAGCTGTTGGAGTTTTATTTTTATTGAAGTTTACGTTTTTAGGCGATAAAGTCTTTCCTTATTTACAAACGAAAGGAATTAACCTTGGTGTGACGGTTATTACAATTGCGGTGCTCGTTCCAATTGCGACGGGGGAAATAGGGTTTAAACAACTCGGAGAAGCGGCGAAATCATACTATGCATGGATTGCTTTAGCCTCAGGAGTGGCAGTTGCTTTATTGGCGAAAGGTGGGGTGCAATTATTAACGACGGATCCTCATATTACAACTGCACTTGTTTTTGGGACGATTATAGCTGTAGCTTTATTTAATGGGGTCGCTGTAGGTCCATTAATTGGGGCTGGAATTGCCTATGCAGTTATGAGTATTATACAAATGTTTAAATAAGGAATTTTATAGTAATATAAAATTTTTGAATTCTTTCTGTTCACAAAAGTCAGATAATTGTTTATAATAGGATTAGAAACTTTGAAAAGTTACATAACAGCAGAGACTATACACCAGATAAAATAAAAACAACATAAAACAATTTTATAATGATATTGTTTTATGTTGTTTTTATCATAAAACTCTTCGGAATTCATTTTCCTCACTAACTTGTTGTTCTGAGCGTGAGGATTCGGGGAGACATTCACGCTCATGCTTTCCATGTAGCAATGGACAAAAAGAGGGGAACATCGCAACAAATTTGCATGAACGTGCATTTTGCTTGCCTAAAGAGTGAACGAGCGTTCATAATTTATAAGGGGAGCAAATAGATATAAGGAGCAAGGTTGGGAGAATTTTCAGGAAAAGGAGAGAATGTCATGACTGTTATTCGAGGTTTAGAAGGGGTAGTAGCAACAACATCATCTGTGAGCTCTATTATTGATGATACATTAACTTATGTTGGGTATAATATTGATGATTTAGCGGAGAATGCTACATTTGAAGAAGTAGTGTACTTATTATGGCACCGCAAGCTTCCTAACGAAAAAGAACTAGCGGAATTTAGTGAAACTGTATCTGAATACTATAAAGTACCAGGTGAAATTTTAACATATTTGAAACAAGTAGATTTAAAAATCGCGCATCCGATGTCTGTTTTACGAACTGCGATTTCCATGCTATCATTATACGATGAGAGCGCTGAAATTATGGATGAGAAGTCCAATTATTTGAAAGCGGTTAAATTACAGGCTCAAGTAGGAACTTTAATTGCTGCTTATGCAAGAATCCGAAAAGGTTTAGATATTGTTGAACCGAGAAAAGATTTATCATTAGCTGCAAACTTCTTGTACATGTTAAATGATCGTGAGCCAAATGAAGTTGAAATTGAAGCTTTTGATAAGGCGCTTGTACTTCATGCAGATCATGAGTTAAACGCTTCTACATTTACTGCACGTGTTTGCGTAGCTACACTTTCAGATGTATATTCTGGTATTACAGCAGCAATCGGTGCATTAAAAGGTCCTCTTCACGGTGGGGCAAATGAAAATGTAATGAAGATGCTAACTGAAATTGGCGAAGAAGAAAATGTAGAATCATATATTCATAATGCTCTTCAAAATAAAGTGAAAATTATGGGATTTGGCCATCGCGTATATGAGCATGGTGATCCACGCGCGAAACACTTACGCGAAATGTCTAAGAGATTATGCGTGCTTTTAGGAGAAGACAAATGGTATAATATGTCTATCAAAATTGAAGACATTGTAACAAAAGAAAAAGGTCTTCCGCCAAATGTTGATTTCTATTCAGCTTCTGTATACCACTGTTTAGGAATTGACCATGACTTATTTACACCTATTTTTGCAATTAGCCGTATGTCAGGCTGGTTAGCTCATATTCTAGAACAATATGAAAATAACCGTTTAATCCGTCCGCGTGCTGATTATAATGGACCAACACATCAAGTGTATGTTCCAATTGCACAACGATAAGCGAAAAACACTATTTCGATAGTGAAAATACGCTTTCAAAAGTCTGATTTTTCCGGGAAGATGTAATGATTAGAATATTTAAATTTGACTAACGGTTTGAACTGAGGGGTTATTCCCTCAGTTTCATACATATGAAATTTCAAACATGGGGGTTATCACATTGACGACAGGTGAAAAAATTACTGTAACTAATGGTGTTATGAATGTACCAAACAATCCGATTATTCCATTTATCGAAGGAGATGGAATTGGTCCTGATATTTGGGCTGCAGCATCTCGCGTACTAGAAGCAGCAGTTGAAAAAGCTTATGATGGTGAGAAGAAAATCGTTTGGAAAGAAGTGCTTGCAGGGGAAAAAGCATTCAACCAAACAGGCGAGTGGTTACCAGAAGAGACTTTAAATTTAATCCGTGAATATTTAATCGCAATTAAAGGTCCACTTACAACTCCAGTTGGCGGTGGTATTCGTTCTCTAAACGTAGCGCTTCGTCAAGAATTAGATTTATATGTATGTCTACGTCCAGTTCGTTACTTTGAAGGTGTGCCTTCACCTGTAAAACGTCCGGAAGATACTGATATGGTTATTTTCCGTGAAAATACAGAAGACATTTATGCTGGAATTGAATATGCACAAGGTTCTCCAGAAGCAGAGAAAGTTCTTGCTTTCTTAAAAGAAGCAATGGGTGTTAATAAAATCCGCTTCCCAGAAACATCTGGCATTGGTATTAAACCAATCTCAGAAGAAGGGACAAAGCGTCTTGTTCGTGCTGCAATTCAATATGCAATTAACGAAAAACGCTCTTCTGTTACATTAGTTCATAAAGGAAACATTATGAAATTTACAGAAGGTGCTTTCAAGAACTGGGGTTACGAAGTAGCTGAACAAGAATTCGGCGACAAAGTATTTACTTGGGCTGAATATGATCGTATCGTTGAAAAAGATGGAAAAGATGCAGCGAATAAAGCGATGGCAGACGCAGAAGTGGCTGGAAAGATCATCGTAAAAGATTCTATTGCAGATATCTTCTTACAACAAATTTTAACTCGCCCACGTGAGTTTGATGTTGTTGCAACAATGAACTTAAACGGAGACTACATCTCTGATGCACTTGCTGCACAAGTAGGTGGAATTGGTATTGCACCTGGTGCAAATATTAACTATGTGACTGGACATGCTATCTTTGAAGCTACACATGGTACAGCTCCAAAATATGCAGGTTTAGATAAAGTAAACCCATCTTCAGTTCTTCTTTCAGGTGTACTATTATTAGAGCACTTAGGATGGAACGAAGCTGCGAATTTAGTAACTGATTCAGTTGAGAAAACAATTGCTTCAAAAGTAGTAACATATGATTTCGCACGCTTAATGGAAGGTGCAACAGAAGTGAAATGTTCTGAGTTCGCTAATGAACTTATTAAAAACATGGATGTAGCGATAATCAAAAACGCATAATTAAAGCGGGGGGTAAATTATGACAATCAAACGCAAGAAAGTTTCAGTCATCGGTGCAGGATTTACAGGAGCAACAACAGCATTCTTATTAGCACAAAAAGAACTTGCAGATGTTGTATTAGTGGACATTCCACAGCTGGAAAATCCAACAAAAGGGAAAGCGTTAGATATGTTAGAAGCGAGCCCAGTACAAGGTTTTGATGCTAACATTATTGGTACATCTGATTACGCAGATACTGCTGATTCTGACGTTGTCGTTATTACAGCTGGTATTGCGCGTAAGCCTGGTATGAGCCGTGATGACTTAGTAGCAACAAACTCTAAAATTATGAAAAGTATTACGCGCGACATTGCAAAACATTCACCAAATGCGATTATTGTTGTATTAACAAATCCGGTTGATGCAATGACATATTCTGTATTTAAAGAAGCGGGATTCCCGAAAGAGCGTGTTATCGGTCAATCGGGCGTATTAGATACAGCTCGTTTCCGTACATTCATTTCACAAGAATTAAATCTTTCTGTGAAAGACATTACAGGATTTGTTCTTGGTGGACACGGTGACGATATGGTACCTCTTGTACGTTATTCCTATGCAGGTGGCATTCCGTTAGAAACATTAATTCCGAAAGAGCGTTTAGAGGAAATTGTAGAACGTACACGTAAAGGTGGCGGCGAAATTGTAGGCTTATTAGGAAACGGTAGTGCATATTACGCACCAGCTGCATCTTTAGTTGAAATGACAGAAGCAATCTTAAAAGATCAACGCCGTGTATTACCAGCCATTGCTTACCTTGAAGGTGAATATGGTTATAGTGACCTTTACTTAGGGGTACCAGTAATTTTAGGTGGTAACGGAATTGAAAAAATTATTGAATTAGAACTTCTTGAAGATGAAAAAGAAGCGTTAGATCGCTCTGTAGAATCTGTACGTAACGTTATGAAAGTTCTTGTTTAATAATTAAATATAAGCGGAAAAAGATTCGGGGCCCCGAATCTTTTTCTACTATTTATTGAAATGTTTTTTTGAAATAACATGAAAACGCTATCATTTGGTGTATCCTATAATGAAACTATAGACTTATACTATATATTGCCCTCATCATAGTAAATTTCGGATAAGGTATCGCTTTTAGTAGGATAATAAGGTGAAAAAATCGGAGGGGGTTGTAACATGTTAAAGAAAAAAGTTCAAATTGGTCGTAGAATGGGTGAAATTACAGTAGGAGAGAAATTATCTATCACTGAAAAAATTGAGGATAAAGATTTGTTATTGTACTTAGGGTTAACGAATGATGCCAATCCATTATATATTCAGCATGATTACGCATCCCAAACTCCGTATGAAAAGCCGATTGTACCAAGCATTATGCTAACAGGGCTGATTACAACGGCGGTTACGAAATATTTACCAGGTCCAGGTAGTCATATTACTAGGAAGGACCTTACGTTCGTGAAACATGTTCACCATTATGAAACGTTACAAATCCACTTTGAAGTTGTGGCTGTTTCAGAGGAGGAACATACAATTGATATGCTCGTATCAGCTTATGATGAACAAGGAGAGCATGTTGTAAAAGGTTCATTAACAGTAACGCCACCTTTTAAATCTGTTTCTATTATGGAAAAAGCATTAGATAATTTTTAAAAAATGAAAGTTAGAATGATATAAAAGTAGTGCTGGTCATATTCTTATTAAGGATATGCTAGCGCTACTTTTTGTTTAGAGGGGTGATATAACTGTGAAATGGGAAAGGGAAGACATTATTTTTGAAACGATAAGAGAAGCTGAAGTGTGGGCCGATTCAATCGCGAATGAAATGTACGGGAGAGTATTTGGCGGATATGAAACGCCGGATTATAAAATAGCGTATGCTCTTGCGTTTTTTTTAGCACAAAATCAAGGCTTCACAATTTGTACAGGGGTGATTTGTGAAGAAGATAGGATGATTTACAGGGTATGGATAGCAAATGAATAGCGAAAGTGTAATTATTTCGATTTTCTAGAGTAACTCTACTGTAATCTAACTCCACAAATAGACAATTATATTGAGGGGGACCTTGTTTTCTAGTATGATGAGAATAACGGGGAAAATACTAGGATGAAGAAGGTTTCAAGTCTATAACTTGGAGGAAAAGAATGAACAATCGTATTTTAGTAGTTGATGATGAGGAGTTTATCTTAACTTTAATTGAATTTAATTTACAACAAGCTGGGTTTGAAGTTATAACAGCGATGGATGGAGAAATGGCGCTTCAAAAAGCGACAACAGAACGCCCAGATTTAATTATATTAGATTTAATGCTTCCGAAAATGGATGGTATGGAAGTTTGTAAAGAATTACGATTGCAGCGTGTTATGACGCCGATATTAATGCTAACAGCAAAAGATGATGAATTTGATAAGGTACTGGGTCTTGAGCTTGGGGCTGATGATTATATGACGAAGCCGTTTAGCCCGAGGGAAGTTGTTGCTCGTGTGAAGGCGATTTTGCGCCGCACGAAATTACAGCAAGAAGAACAAGTTTCGGAAGCGCCAGATGAAGATAGCATCATAATTGCAGAGCTTAAAATTTTACCGGAGTTTTATGAAGCGTACTTCCAAGGCAGGAAACTGGAGTTAACACCGAAAGAATTTGAGTTACTTGTTTATCTTGCGAAAAATAAAAGTCGTGTATTAACTCGTGACCAATTATTGAGCGCTGTATGGAATTATGATTTTGCTGGTGATACAAGAATTGTTGATGTCCATATTAGCCATTTGCGCGATAAAATTGAACAAAATACGAAAAAGCCGACGTACATTAAAACGATACGTGGTTTAGGTTATAAATTAGAGGAGCCAAAAGGGGATGAATAAATTTCGTTCCAGGCTTCTTTTTACATTTGTTTCTCTTATCGTTTTTATTTTAGTTGGACTAGGTGTATTATTAGAAACTGTATTTGAAAACTATTATATAGATCATGCTAAAGAGAGAATGGTAAAAGAGACACAGTATGTCGCGGTATTAGCAGAAGAGCAAGGGTTTGATTCTGTTTTAAAAAAGCCGTATGTATTTGAAAAGTTAGAAGAACAAATACCAGCTTCCATTATATTTGTTGATGAAAAAAAGAGAGTTCAATATAGCGGAGGGCAACAATCTATATTTAGTCAAGAGATGATTAAAGAACTTTCTTCTGAAACAGCAAAACAAAGAAATAAGGTCATCACGAAAGAAACGGATCAAAAGAATGAGTTTTATCATGCTGTGTTCGTCCAGGATGTAGAAGGGAAACAAGGATACATCTTGGTGAAAAGTACAATCGATACTTTGAGGGACGTTCACCAAAAAACGTGGGGATTATTAATTATCGGATTTGTCATTGCTTGTCTCGTAGTTGTATTCCTAGGTGTCAAAATTACAGGACAATATATTAGGCCGATTGAATCGGTTACGAAAGTTGCGATTGAATTAGCGAAGGGTAATTATAAAGCGCGTGCATATGAAAGTCATTCGGATGAAACAGGAATGCTAAGTAAAGCAATTAATATTTTAGCTCGTAATTTACAAGAGATGACACTCGAACAAGAAATGCAACAAGATCGTTTGCACACATTAATTGAAAATATGGGAAGCGGAATGATTTTAATTGATAGCCGTGGTTATATAAACCTTGTAAACCGCTCTTATAAGGAGACTTTCCACGTAACAGATGAAGAATATTTAGACCGTTTATATTATGAATCGTTTCACCATACGGAAATTATTGAGCTTGTGGAAGAAATTTTCATGACAGAAGTGAAAGTGCGTAAACAAATGTTATTGCCGCTTGGTATTGAGCGAAAGCATTTCGAAGTATACGGAGCGCCAATTATTGGGACAAACCATGAGTGGAAAGGAATTGTTCTCGTATTCCATGACATTACAGAGTTAAAGAAATTAGAACAAATGAGAAAAGACTTTTTAGCGAATGTTTCTCATGAATTGAAGACACCGATTACTTCTATTAAAGGTTTTTCAGAAACACTCTTAGACGGAGCGATGGATAATAAAAAATTCTGCGAACATTTCTTGCATATTATTTTAAAAGAAAGTGAACGCATGCAAGGATTAATTGAAGATTTATTAGATTTGTCAAAAATCGAGCAGCAAGGGTTTAGATTAAACATGGGTACGGTTGATATGAAGGAGATTCTTGAAGATATTCACATGGTGCTCGATAATAAAGCGGGTGAAAAAGAAATCTCTTTACAAGTGAATGTATTGAAACGAGTTTCCGTTATTGGAGATCCGAGCCGCTTAAAACAAATCTTTATTAATTTAATTAATAATGCAATCGTATATACGCCGGCTGGTGGCGTTGTTTCAGTTGAATTATTAGAGGATAAATATAATGCGTATATAAAGGTTTCGGATACTGGAATTGGTATTAGTAAAGAAGAAATCCCTCGTATATTCGAACGTTTTTATCGAGTTGATAAAGCGAGAAGTAGAAATACGGGTGGAACGGGTCTTGGATTATCAATTGTAAAACATTTAGTTGAAGCACATCAAGGTACGATTACGGTGGATAGTGAGGTTGGGGAAGGAACAACATTTACGGTTGTTTTGCCAAAATCAGCTACTGAAAAATAGGGTGAAGGATATTTACAATATATTAACAATGGCTTAATTAAATATTAATAAAGCTCTGTTAATATAATAGATGAAAACCCCTTCATCCAAGGAGTAATTTTGGACGAGAGTAGTTGTGCTATTCTCGTCACTTCCCTTTATGCCAATATAAGCCGATTTATATATAGGAAAATAACCGTTATTTTTCTTCTCTCTATTAGTCATGTTAATATAGAGAGAGGAAAGGAACGGTTTTTTTCTGTGGAAAAAATCGTTTCAAATATGTATGGGGAGGTTTGTAGTTTGGAAAAAAAAGTCGTATTAGTAGATGGTAATAATATCGCGTATCGTGCTTTCTTTGCACTACCGCTTTTAAATAACGACAAAGGTATACATACGAACGCAATTTATGGTTTTACAATGATGTTAATGAGGATACTAGAGGAAGAAAAACCGACGCATATGCTTGTGGCGTTTGATGCGGGGAAAACAACATTCCGTCATAAAACGTATAGTGATTACAAGGGAGGACGTCAAAAGACTCCACCTGAGTTATCAGAGCAATTCCCATTTATTCGCGAAGTACTTGATGCATTTAATGTTCCGCGCTATGAATTAGAAAACTATGAAGCGGATGACATTATGGGAACCCTAGCGAAGGAAGCGAGTGAGCAAGGGGCTTATGTAAAAGTTATTTCAGGAGATAAAGACTTACTTCAACTTGTTTCTGATAATACACTTGTATGTATTCCGCGCAAAGGGATTACAGAAGTAGATGAATATACGAAAGAAGCTTTATTTGAGAAATATAGCTTATCACCAAAGCAAATTATCGATATGAAAGGTTTAATGGGAGACCAATCAGATAACATTCCAGGTGTACCAGGTGTTGGTGAGAAGACAGCCATAAAATTATTAACGCAATTTGAAACGGTTGAAGCAGTATATGAAAACTTAGATCAAGTGAGCGGAAAAAAATTAAAAGAAAAGTTAGAAGCAAATAAAGAACAAGCACTTATGAGTAAAGAACTTGCGACGATTATTACAGACGCACCAATTACTGTGCATGTAGATGATATGGCATATAAAGGGTATGAACCAAGTGATGTTATTCCAATGTTTGAGAATTTAGGATTTACATCTCTTTTAAATAAGCTAGGTGTTACGCCTGAAGAAACAGCTCCAGCTGAATTAGATGATATTACATTTGATATTGTGGAAGAAGTTACAGAAGAAATGCTTCAGCAAGATAGTGCGCTTATTGTAGAAGTGCAAGAAGATAACTATCATAAAGCGGATATTCAAGGTTTTGGTATTCAAAATGAAAATGGTTGTTACTTTATTTCGGCAGACATTGCTCTTAAATCAGATGCTTTCAAAGCATGGCTTGCAAATGGAGAAATGAGAAAGCATACATTTGATGCGAAGCGAGCTATCGTTGCACTCAAATGGAACGGTGTAGATATTCAAGGAATTGACTTTGATTTATTAATCGCTGCTTATTTACTTGATCCAGCTGATACGGATAAAGATTTCCGTACTGTAGCGAAAATGAAAGAAACGCATGCCGTGAAATCGGATGAAGAAGTTTACGGAAAAGGTGCGAAGCGTGCAGTTCCAGAGTTAGATGTAGTAGCGGAGCATGTAGCTCGTAAAGTGCATGTATTATATGATGTAAAGCAAACGTTCTTAGAAGAATTAAAAAAGAACGAGCAATATGAATTGTTTACAGAGTTAGAATTACCACTTGCGCGTGTATTAGCTGATATGGAAGTAAAAGGTGTAAAAGTTGATACGGAGCGTCTTCGTAATATGGGAGAAGAACTTGCAGGTAGATTAAAGGAAATGGAACAGGAAATTTATAAGCTTGCGGGAACGGAATTTAATATTAATTCACCGAAGCAACTTGGGGTTATTCTGTTTGAGAACTTAAACTTACCAGTTATTAAAAAGACGAAAACAGGTTATTCTACGTCGGCGGATGTATTAGATAAACTTATGGATCATCATGAAATTATTCCAAATATTTTACATTATCGTCAATTAGGAAAGCTAAATTCAACTTACATTGAAGGTTTATTGAAAGTTGTACATGAAGATTCATCTAAAATCCATACTCGTTTCAATCAAGTGTTAACGCAAACAGGTCGATTAAGTTCAACAGATCCGAACTTACAAAATATCCCGATTCGATTAGAAGAAGGAAGAAAGATTCGTCAGGCATTCGTTCCATCAGAAGAAGGATGGATCATGTACGCGGCTGATTATTCACAAATTGAACTTCGTGTGCTTGCTCATATTGCAAATGATCCAGGGTTAGTTGAAGCATTCCAACATGACATGGATATTCATACGAAAACAGCTATGGATGTATTCGGTGTTGGAAAAGATGAAGTAACATCTAACATGAGGCGACAAGCAAAAGCTGTTAACTTCGGAATTGTGTATGGCATTAGTGATTATGGTCTTTCGCAAAACTTAGGAATTACAAGAAAAGCAGCAGCGGAATTTATTGAAAAGTATTTAGAAAGTTTCCCTGGTGTACAAGAATACATGGATGAAATCGTAAAAGATGCGAAACAAAAAGGGTATGTGGTTACATTATTAAATCGTCGCCGTTATATTCCGGAAATTACGAGTCGTAATTTCAATTTACGTAGCTTTGCTGAGCGTACAGCTATGAATACACCAATTCAAGGTAGTGCGGCTGATATTATTAAAAAAGCGATGATTATTATGGCAGATCGTCTAGAAGAAGAAGGATTACAAGCACGTCTTCTTCTGCAAGTACACGATGAATTGATATTTGAGGCACCAAAAGAAGAAATTGAAAAATTAGAGAAGCTTGTACCTGAAGTAATGGAGCATGCAATTGAACTAGCCGTTCCATTGAAAGTTGATTATTCTTACGGTCCAACTTGGTACGATGCAAAATAAGGACGTGATGAAATGCCGGAATTACCAGAGGTTGAAAACGTTAGACGGACGCTTGAAAATCTTGTAACAGGAAAAACGATTGAAGATGTCGTTATTACTTATCCCAAAATAGTAAAACGACCGGATGATGCAGAAATCTTTAAAGAAATGCTAAGAGGCGAGACAATTGAAAATATAAAGCGAAGAGGAAAGTTTTTGCTTTTATATGTAACGAATTATGTCATTGTTTCACATTTGCGTATGGAAGGTAAGTTTTTACTTCATCAAGAGGGTGAGCCAATTGATAAACATACGCACGTCCGTTTCTTATTTACAGATGGAACTGAATTACATTATAAAGATGTGAGAAAGTTTGGTACGATGCATCTCTTTAAGAAAGGTGAAGAGTTGAATCGAATGCCTCTTGCTGACTTAGGCCCGGAGCCATTTGATGCTGAATTGACACCGCAGTATTTACAAGAAAGATTGCAAAAAACAAATCGTAAAATAAAAGTTGTATTATTAGACCAGCGTCTTTTAGTAGGGCTTGGAAATATATATGTAGATGAAGTTTTATTCCGTTCTCAAATTCATCCGGAACGAGAAGCGTCATCTTTAACAGTAGAAGAAATTGAACGGATTTATGAGGCGACTGTTACAACGCTAGGCGAAGCAGTGAAGCGTGGCGGAAGTACAATTCGAACGTATATCAACTCACAAGGGCAAATTGGTTCGTTCCAAGAACTTCTAAATGTATACGGAAAAAAAGGAGAACCTTGTGTGACTTGCGGTACGATATTAGAAAAAACAGTTGTTGGCGGAAGAGGAACGCATTACTGCCCGATTTGTCAGCCGAGAATATAGAAAAGAGATAACATCGGATAGGCATTTGTCATATACATACAGCAGAGCTATGTATAAGGGAGGAGCTTACCGATGTACCTTTATTTATCTCTTATTTTATTAGCTTTTACATTAAGCTTAGATAGCTGTAGTGTAGGGCTAACATACGGATTAAGGAGTGTAAGAATTCCACTAAGATCAATTATAATTATCGGGATCTGTTCAGCAGCTGTTATGCTCGTATCCATGGGAATTGGACATATGATCGCGAAAATATTTTCACCTGTTATCGCAACGCGTATCGGTGGGCTTGTTCTTATTGGAATCGGGATTTGGGTATTATATCAATTTTTTCGGAGTGATAAAAAAGAAGAACCGAAGCAAGAGGAGAAGGTTTGGAAATTAGAAATTGCTTCTCTAGGGCTAGTGATTCAAATTTTGAGGAAACCGACTGTTGCGGATTTTGATAAATCAGGAACTATATCTGCAGGTGAAGCGCTACTTCTCGGTATTGCTCTTTCTGTCGATTCGTTTGGTGCTGGAATTGGTGCATCCTTATTAGGTTATGCACCTGCTATGATGGCTATATTAGTCGCGGTTATGAGTTCTTTATTTTTATTTATTGGAATGAAGCTTGGTACGGTTTTGTCGAATATGAAGTGGTTACAAAAATTTACATTCCTGCCTGGGGTATTACTCATTATTATTGGAATTTGGAAAATGTAAGTATGGGCGTGGAACATTAGTTTCGCGCCTTTTATATTGTGAGGAGGATTATTATGACAGTGGTAATTGGATTAACGGGAGGCATTGCAAGCGGAAAAAGTACGGTATCAGAAATGTTTCGTGAACTAAATATACCAGTTATTGATGCTGATATTATTGCACGAGAAGTTGTAGAACGAGGAAAGCCAGCATATAACAAAATTGTAGAGGTGTTTGGAACGGAAGTGCTACAAGAAGATGGGGAGCTTGATCGACCTAAATTAGGAAGTGTCGTTTTTTATAATGAAGAAAAACGATTGCAGTTAAACAAAATTGTGCATCCTGCGGTACGTGAAGAAATGAATGCGCAAAAGGAGATGTACATAAAAGAAGGTATGCAAGCGGTTGTGTTAGATATCCCTCTTTTGTTTGAAAGTAACTTAACAAATCTCGTTGATCGTGTTTTAGTTGTAGCAGTTATGCCGAGTACGCAATTAGAACGTTTAATGAAACGAAATAATTTTTCAGAAGAAGAAGCAACGGCGCGTATTCAATCTCAAATGCCATTGGAAGAAAAAGTAAAGCGTGCAGATGAAGTGATAAATAATGATGGCACAATTATGGGAACGAAAACACAATTACAGGTGATTTTAAAGAAGTGGAACATTATTAACTAAAAAATTGTGAAATTAATGAAAATGCTTAGTGACATATCCCCTTTTTGTGTTATACTATTATTGGGATTGGAGATAAATAGTATAACGCATTCAAGGGGGATAACATATTATGACTCGTGTGGCAATTAATGGATTTGGACGTATTGGGAGAATGGTATTTCGTCAAGCAATAAAAGAAAGCGCATTCGAAATTGTAGCAATCAATGCAAGCTATCCATCAGAAACGTTAGCACATTTAATTAAATATGATACAGTTCATGGTAAGTTTGACGGAACAGTAGAAGCATTTGAAGATCACTTATTAGTTGATGGGAAAATGATTCGCCTTTTAAACAACCGCGATCCAAAGGAATTGCCTTGGACAGATTTAGGTGTTGAAGTTGTAATTGAAGCAACTGGTAAATTTAACTCGAAAGAAAAAGCAATTCTTCACGTTGAAGCTGGAGCGAAAAAAGTTATTTTAACAGCGCCTGGTAAAAATGAAGATGTAACAATTGTAGTTGGTGTGAACGAAGACCAATTAGATATTACAAAACATACTGTTATTTCAAATGCATCTTGTACAACAAACTGTTTAGCGCCTGTTGTAAAGGTGTTAGATGAGCAGTTCGGAATTGAAAACGGTTTAATGACGACTGTTCATGCTTATACAAATGACCAAAAAAATATTGATAACCCACATAAAGATTTAAGAAGAGCACGTGCTTGCGGACAGTCTATCATTCCGACAACGACGGGTGCTGCGAAAGCGCTATCAAAAGTTCTTCCGCACTTAAACGGTAAACTTCATGGTATGGCACTTCGTGTACCAACACCAAACGTGTCTCTTGTTGACCTAGTAGTAGACGTGAAACGTGATGTAACAGTTGAAGATATTAATGAAGCGTTCAAAACTGTTGCAAACGGTGCATTAAAAGGAATTGTAGAATTCAGCGAAGAGCCTTTAGTGTCTATCGATTTTAATACAAATACACACTCAGCTATTATTGATGGTTTGTCTACAATGGTAATGGGTGATCGTAAAGTGAAAGTACTTGCTTGGTATGATAACGAGTGGGGCTACTCTCGTCGTGTTGTAGATCTTGTAACGTTAGTTGTTGATGAATTAGCGAAACAAAAAAATGTGCAACATATTTAAGTGAACGAGAGAGAGGGCAAGTGAAAATTTGCCCTCTTTTTTATTTTTTTCTGAAAAGGAAAAAAATTATATAAGTATATTTTCAAATAGTGGACATACCACGAAACGTTGGGATTACTGTATTCGTGAATCATTAATTTTTTTTAGGGAAAAGTAAAGAGGAAAATATGACAGAAAATCGAAAAAACTGTTGTTGCAAAATGAAAATAAACAAAGTATACTAACACTCGTAAACTTAAGAGCTGAGGTACGTAGTCACTACTTAAAGGGTTAGGACCTCTCTGGACTAACTTTCCCCCGTGGTAGTGGAGCAAGCCAAATTGCAAATTAGTTTTCAATTCGAACAGTTAGAATAAATTTACAAGGGGGAACTGTAGAATGGATACTATGGATACGATGGGTCGTCACGTGATTGCTGAACTTTGGGATTGCGATTTCGACAAGCTTAATGACATGCCGTATATTGAACAATTATTTGTGGATGCAGCACTAAGAGCTGGTGCTGAAGTACGTGAGGTTGCTTTTCATAAATTTGCACCACAAGGTGTAAGTGGAGTAGTAATTATCTCGGAATCACATTTAACAATTCATAGCTTTCCGGAGCACGGTTACGCAAGTATTGATGTTTATACTTGTGGGGATCGTATTGATCCCAATGTTGCTGCAGAATATATTGCAGAAGGTTTAAACGCGAAAACGCGTGAGAGCATCGAGCTTCCTCGAGGCACTGGTAGCTTCGAAATTAAGCAGAGAGAAACAAAAGCTCTTTAAAAAAGAACATAATTGATTTAAAATGTAAAGAGGTGTATAATGCACCTCTTTTTTAGTTTATATAAAATAGGATCATGATGTGTAATAACTTAGAGTGGTCAGTGTATAAGAATGAGTTATATAATATTGTATATATATTTTCACATGTAGGTGAGTAGCGAAAAAATAAAGATTATATTGTAAAGGAGTGAATGAATTGCGTTGTCCATCCTGTTTTCATAATGGCACAAGAGTGTTAGATTCGCGTCCGGTAGACGAGGGGCGCTCTATTCGAAGAAGAAGAGAGTGTGAAAGCTGTTTAAGTCGCTTTACAACATTTGAAAGAGTAGAAGAATCACCTCTTATCGTTGTTAAAAAAGAAGGAACACGAGAAGAGTTTAATAAAGAGAAGATTTTACGCGGTTTAATTAAAGCGTGTGAAAAAAGACCTGTATCTTTAAGACAGTTAGAGGAAGTAACACAAAGTGTGGAGCGTGAACTTCGTAACTTAGGTATATCAGAAGTGAAAAGTGATATGATTGGTGAAATTGTTATGGAAGAACTTCGTGATATTGATGATGTTGCTTACGTACGTTTTGCTTCTGTGTATCGTCAATTTAAAGATTTAAATGTATTTATTGAAGAATTAAAAGATATACTGCAAAAAGAGAGAGAGTAGAAGGTGTAGTATATTCTCTTTATATACTGTAAGTAAATGAGATAAGAGAGCTAGAAGCGGAAGCTAATAGCTCTTTTTCGCTAAGAAATTATATAATAAAGATAGAACGAGTGAAATATAGGTTAGATTGGATGAGAGAAAGGAAAAGCAAGAATGGAAAAACAGTCATGGATGGAGCTATTGCCGATTGATCGTTATAAGGTAAGTGCGAAAGGGTTGTTACATAATTACGACCGGAAAGTTTTAACAATGTTGTATCAGCCATTAATAGGTAGTAGAGCTTTTAGCTTATACATGACGCTATGGGGAGAGTTAGAGCAAGATCGTGTATTTGGAAAAGAGAATACACATCACTCCCTTATGGTGACCATGCAAATGCAACTTCCTGAAATATATGAGGAACGAGTAAAGTTAGAGGCGATTGGGCTTTTAAATGTATATATTAAAAAAGAAAAAGATATTCGAATGTTTATATATGAGTTGCAACCACCGTTATCTCCGAAGCAGTTTTTTGATGATATTGTTTTAAGTATCTTTTTATACAATCGATTGAGTCGGACAAAATATAACCAAATAAAGCAATATTTCTTAGAAGAAGAATTCGATTTTGCTTCTTATGAAAATGTTACGCGCTCCTTCAATGATGTATTTGATTCATTTAACCCAGGTCAGTTTGAGCATGCGCAAGAAGAACTTCGTATCCCCAAAACGACAACTATGCCAAGTAACGAGAAGGGGGATGCTCCGAAGGTTTGGAATGATTTCTTTGATTTCCCTTTATTTGTGGAAGGGTTATCAGCGCTTGTTCCTAAAAAGGCGATTACAGATCAAGTACGAGAATGTGTCATTACACTCGCTTATGTGTACGGTGTGGATGTGTTATCAATGCAAAATATCGTTCTTGGTACGGTGACAGAGATGCAAACAATTGATATCGAAAGACTTCGAAAAGGAGCTCGCGATTGGTACCAATTTGAAAATGGTCAAGCATTACCTGTATTAAGTGAAAGAGTGCAACCTCATGCTGCACGTACGATGAAAGAGAAAGAGCCATCTACGCAGGAAGAAATGCTAATGAAGCAGTTAGAGGAAATATCGCCAAAACAACTATTGAAAGAGATTTCAGGCGGTGCAGAAGCAACGAAAGCAGACTTGCAAATTGTTGAGGATGTAATGATAAACCAAAAGTTAAAGCCAGGGGTTGTGAATGTACTTATTTATTATGTTATGCTACGCTCAGATATGAAACTTGCGAAAACGTATGTTGAGAAGATCGCTGGACATTGGGCACGAAAAAAGGTCGGTACAGTAGCTGAAGCGATGGCGTTAGCGAAAGAAGAAAACCGCCAATATCAAGAGTGGGCTGAGACGAAGAAAAAAGGCCGTACGGCGAAGAAAACGGTACGAAGAGAAATGGTACCAGATTGGCTTAAAGAAGAGCCGAAAGAAGAAGTGAAAGAAACTGTGAAAACGGACATGAGTGTTGAGAAAAATACAAGTTCGTTAGAAGATGAGCGGAAGCGATTAGAAGAAGTGTTGAAAAAATATAAGCGTGATTAATAAAAAAGAATGAACGCTCTTTGAGGTGAGGAAATGGAGCATATTCAAAATTCATTTGCGAAATTAATGGAAAATAAAAATTTTAAAAATAGATATGAAGTCTTAAAGACAGAAGTGATGGCGCACCCGCGTGTGAAAGAATTTATAGACGAACATAAAGGTGAAGTAACGACTTCGATGATTGAACGAAGTCTTGTGAAGTTGTATGAATATATTGGACAAAGTGTAGGGTGTGCGGATTGTCCGGATTTAGGGTCATGTAAAAACATGCTACAAGGATATGAGCCGAAGCTCGTCATCCAAGGTAAGATGATTGATATTCAATACGATCGTTGTATTAGAAAAGTAGCATATGATGAGAGAAAAAAATATGAAAAACTTGTTCAAAGTGTATATATGCCAGCTGACATTTTACAGGCAACTATGGAAAATTTAGACCCTTCAGAGTTAGATGCACGTATTGATGCAATAGGTGCAGCGAATGAATTTTTAAACACATACGAACCGGGTAAAAAAGTACAAGGTTTATATCTGTACGGTAAATTTGGTGTAGGGAAAACGTATCTTTTAGGGGCAATTGCAAATGAGCTTGCTCGAAAGAAAATTAGTTCGATGCTCGTATACTTCCCTGAATTTCTACGTGAAATTAAAAGTTCGATTCAAGATAATTCGATTGGTGAAAAGATTGATGCGGTTAAACGCGTACAAGTATTAATGTTAGATGATATCGGAGCAGAAGCGATGTCAAGTTTTGTGCGTGATGATGTGCTTGGCGCAATCTTGCAGTTCCGTATGTTAGAAAACTTACCGACGTTCTTTACGTCTAACTTTGATTTCAAGGAGTTGGAACATCATTTAACGTATACACAACGCGGTGAGGCAGAGCAAATGAAAGCAGCACGTATTATGGAACGAATTAAATATTTAGCGAAGCCAATTCCAATTGGTGGGAAGAACCGTCGTCATAAGTAAAAGAGCAAGCTGAGAAGCTTGCTCTTTTTTGTTATAGTGATGATGTTTTGGAGATAAGATCAAAGTATTCAAGGTGTCTAAAACTAACACTTTCTTCATAACGATGTAGTAACTCTTAAGCAGTTTACATATGACGAAGGAACCTTTCGATTTGATTTTTATAATGTATATACTCAAACATCTTAATACCGTCCGTTTATCCTAATTCGTGAGGGCTAATAATTAGTAGGGAATGAGGACGCCTTCACAGATTAAAGTTTCACTTTATCCCGCTATTTGTGGGAGTAGGGCTGCTCGTAAACGCCCGATTGGTGGAGGTTAATAATCAGTGGGGGACGAACAAAACCTCCACTGATTAAAGTTTCACTTTATCATAATGGTCAAATTGTTGAAAATTCATAGTAGCTTGTATCATTTTTTTCTCTCCCCCTTAATATATATAAAATTAGCAAGCCATATCGAGTGGATTTTCTAACGATGGGAGTTATATTTCTACTAAGAGTGAACTTCCACAGATCGGACTCTTATAGGATTTGTAACGTATAGATGCAATCCTTTAGAGCGGGGATAAAAGGGGGGACAAAAGTGATTGAAATTTGCTTCGAAGAAAAAAATGATGCTGCGCACGTATACAGACAACTAACGAAAAGAACGGAATCTTTATACAAGGAAACAAGTGTATATTTAGATGGGCAAAAGGTTATTATTCATATACCATTATGTGAATCGAATTATATTGAAAAGATTTTATTGCCAGTACTACTATATTTCATTATGAATGTGAAACAAAATGAATGGATTCATACCATTTTAAAGGAAAAGTTTTTTTACGAAGAACAAGAAGAGTGTCATCAAATCTTGCATATGGCACAGGAGATATTAAAAGAAAGAAGAAAAGGAGTGGCTCGTGATTTAACGCGTCATAAATTTGAGACCTATATTATGTCATCTTTAAATGATTGGCTTTGTGATCCGCTTTCATTCTCGTTTTCATCATATGTTCGTTTTCGTCTTCGTACATATAGAGAAATGGTAGCTAGGCTTGCTGAAGTTGCAATTGATGAGTATAAGATGGAGCAGGAATACCAAATGTTCATTGAGACCCTTCGTCAACAAGTAAGTAGCCGGAAATCACGTTTGTCCTGTGTGCATCTTATTTTTGATGAAAGTTTTATTTTCTATGATGATAAAGGTAGACGTTTAAAACAGGAGAGGTTGGTCCAATATATAGATGAGGAATTATTAAAGCAAAAGGACGTATATATCGATACGAAAGTAATTGCGCCACTTCTTTCTATTTCGCCGAAAAAGATTTATTTATATACGAAAGAACAAGATCATAATATGATCATTACTTTGCGAAATGTATTTCAAGAACGGGTCCAATTACATGGATTACATGAGTTTGAGCGCAATGTGAAAAATTTAAAAAATAAAGGTAACGCCCTTGATTTTCTAAGTTTTTGAGCATATAATTACCTACATAAATGAAATATATTGAAATGTCATGATGAGGACATGAGTAGTTATCTACGATTTTCAGAGAGGGAAGCCTTAGGGTGTGAGCTTCCTAGTACGGGATTATTACTTACCACCTCTAAACTTTAGCAGTGAACGTTTTTCTAGTAATTGCTAACGGACAACACCGTTATGTTGAACTTGAGCAATTAACAATAAGGTTAATTGGAACAAGGGTGGAACCACGAATTCAACACTCGTCCCTTTTTACGGGATGAGTGTTTTTTATTTTGAAAAAAAGAGGAGTGACCAGTGATGGCAGATGTAGTTAAAATTACTTTCCCTGATGGAGCTGTGAAGGAGTTTCCAAAAGGCGTAACAACTGAAGAAATCGCAGCTTCTATTAGCCCAGGCTTAAAGAAAAAAGCTGTGGCTGGAAAATTAAACGATGAGATGATCGATCTTGTTACACCAATCGAAGAAGATGGTGCAGTTTCTATTATTACATTAGATTCTGAAGATGGCTTATACATTTTACGCCATTCAACAGCTCACCTTTTAGCGCAAGCGTTAAAACGTTTATATAAAGATGTTAAGCTTGAGCTTGGCATTGGTCCAGTAATCGAAAATGGCTTCTACTACGATATCGATATGGAAGAAGCGATTACAGTTGAAGACTTCAAGAAAATCGAAAAAGAAATGCAAAAAATTGTAAACGAGAACTTAGAAATCGTTCGTCATGAAGTACCACGTGCAGAAGCACTTCGTCGCTTTGAAGAAATCGGCGATGAGTTAAAATTAGATTTAATTAACGATCTTCCAGAAGATGCAGTTATTTCAATCTATGAGCAAGGCGAATTCTTCGACCTTTGCCGTGGTGTTCATCTTCCATCTACAGGGAAAATTAAAGTATTTAAATTATTAAGTGTTGCAGGTGCTTACTGGCGCGGCGACAGCAATAATAAAATGTTACAACGTATTTACGGTACTGCATTCGTTAAGAAAACAGAATTAGATGAGCACTTACGTATGCTTGAAGAAGCGAAAGAGCGCGATCACCGTAAACTAGGTAAAGAGTTAAAACTATTTACTAATAGCCAAAAAGTAGGACAAGGCTTACCACTTTGGTTACCAAAAGGTGCAACAATCCGCCGTATTATCGAGCGTTACATCGTTGATAAAGAAGCGAGCTTAGGCTATGATCACGTATACACTCCAGTGCTAGGAAGCAGAGAGCTTTATGAAACTTCTGGTCACTGGAATCACTACCGTGATGGCATGTTCCCATCAATGGAAATGGATAATGAAGAGTTAGTTCTTCGTCCAATGAACTGCCCTCACCATATGATGGTTTATAAAAATGATATTCACAGCTACCGTGAATTACCAATCCGTATTGCGGAACTTGGAACAATGCACCGCTATGAAATGTCAGGTGCGTTATCTGGATTACAACGTGTACGCGGAATGACTTTAAATGATGCGCACATTTTCGTTCGTCCGGATCAAATTAAAGAAGAGTTAAAACGTGTTGTAAACTTAACTTTAGAAGTGTACAAAGATTTCGGCTTAGAAAACTATTCATTCCGTCTATCTTATCGTGACCCAGCAGATACTAAAAAGTATTATGCTGATGATGAGATGTGGGAAAAAGCACAAGGTATGTTAAAAGAAGCTATGGATGAAATGGGTCTTGATTACTATGAAGCTGAAGGTGAAGCGGCATTCTACGGTCCAAAACTTGACGTTCAAGTTCGTACTGCTCTTGGAAAAGACGAAACACTTTCAACTGTACAATTAGACTTCTTACTTCCGGAACGCTTTGAATTAACTTACGTTGGTGAAGACGGTAAACAACATCGTCCAGTTGTAATCCACCGTGGTGTTGTATCAACTATGGAACGTTTCGTAGCCTTCTTAATTGAAGAATACAAAGGCGCATTCCCAACTTGGTTAGCTCCAGTTCAGGCGCAAGTAATTCCTGTTTCTCCGCAAGTGCATTTAGACTATGCGAAGAAAGTACAAGATGAATTACGACGTGCTGGTATCCGTGTTGAATTAGACACTCGTGAAGAGAAAATTGGTTACAAAATCCGTGAAGCACAAATGCAAAAAATCCCGTACATGCTTGTAGTAGGTGACAATGAAGTGGCTGAAAACGGCGTAAACGTACGTAAATATGGTGAACAAAAATCAGAAACAATTGCATTAGATGCTTTTGTTGACATGATTAAAGTAGAAGGAAAACGATAAGAAAAAGCCGCGGTATACCGCGGCTTTTCTATGTAATATAAGTGAAAGAAATTAGAAAAAATAACCATGTAACACTTATCATAAAAAAGTATTGCAAGTATGTTAGTTGTTTGTTACAATATTTCTTGTTGTTAGTAAAACACATCGCGTCTTCTTGACAGACGTCATGTCCTATGATAAACTCATCAAGGATAATAGAATATGGTTTTGGAACAAGTAGAAGCACCCGCTTCTCACCTGATGGACGCATTCGCAGTTAGCAGGTAAATGTATTTCTTACTTAAGATATTACAAGTGTGGGTGCCGTATGCCCGCACTTTTTTTGTTCGGGTTCTACAATTACAAAACATATTCTGAAAAAACCTTGGAGGTGGCTTACTATTAGCAAGGATATGATGATTAACGAGCAAATTCGTGCACGTGAAGTACGTTTAGTTGGCGCAAATGGCGATCAACTTGGAATCAAGTCTCGTAATGACGCTTTAGACTTAGCTGCAAATCTTAATCTTGATTTAGTATTAGTTGCTCCAAATGCGAAACCGCCAGTATGCCGCATTATGGACTACGGTAAATTCCGCTTTGAGCAACAGAAGAAAGAAAAAGAACAGCGTAAAAATCAAAAAGTAATCAGCATGAAAGAAGTTCGTTTAAGTCCAACAATTGATGAACACGACTTTAACACAAAACTTCGTAATGCTATCAAGTTTTTAGAGAAAGGCGACAAGGTTAAAGCGTCAATTCGCTTTAAAGGACGTGCCATTACTCATAAAGAAATCGGTCAACGTGTTTTAGATCGCTTCTCAGAAGCTTGTGCTGAAGTTAGTACAATCGAATCTAAGCCTAAAATGGAAGGACGTAGTATGTTCTTAGTTTTAGCACCGAAAAACGATAAGTAATAGATAGAGGAGGAAATACCTATGCCTAAACAAAAAACTCATCGCGGCGCTGCAAAGCGTTTCAAAAAGACTGGATCAGGTAAACTGAAACGTTCTCACGCTTACACAAGCCATTTATTCGCTAACAAATCTACAAAAGCTAAACGTAAACTACGTAAAGCTGGTGTAGTAAGCGCTGGTGACTTCAAACGCATTCGTCAAATGCTTGACAACTTAAAATAAGTTCGGCTGATATATAGAACAATTAGGAGGTAATATTATGCCAAGAGTAAAAGGTGGTACAGTTACTCGTCAACGTCGTAAAAAAGTAATAAAATTAGCAAAAGGTTATTACGGTTCTAAAAATACATTATTCAAGGTTGCTAACCAACAGGTTATGAAATCTCTAATGTATGCATTCCGTGACCGCCGTCAAAAGAAACGTGACTTCCGTAAATTATGGATTACACGTATCAACGCAGCAGCTCGTATGAATGGTCTTTCTTACAGCCGCTTAATGCACGGTCTTAAAAATGCTGGCATCGAAGTTAACCGCAAGATGCTTGCTGACTTAGCTGTTCATGACGAAAAAGCTTTCGCTGAATTAGCAACAGTTGCAAAAAACAACATTAACTAATTAATTAGTTGAAACCTTAGAAGATTTTTCTTCTAAGGTTTTTTATTTACATTTATTGTAAAAATTCAATGATTTGCAAAATCCTTTAGTATTATCGTTATCGATATGACAAAATCAATGCGAAAACTATAGTGATATAGAAGAATATGTGTATAAAGTCGGGAGAATCCTCCTGGCTTTTTTTATTTATGCTCCTTTGGAAAGAAGAGTATCTTTCCTAGCAGAAACGACACTGCTATAATGGAAAGATGATATGGAACTTTCATCAGATAAAGTAAAACTTTAATCAGTGGGGTGTTATCCTCGGCTAAATATTAGCCATCACCAATGAGGTGAACAATTGAATAGCGATGATTGAAACGTATTTGCAAATTAAGGACAAGCTATTTTATAAAGAGTTAGGTAGCTGACTTGTTAATAAGAACTGAAAAATAATAATGAACTTTGAGATGAAACAACATTGTTGCGTAAAATGCGATGTTGGAGGAGGACAATAGAATGGACTTACTACAACTATTTAAACTACAAAAAGAATTAGATGACCGTATTGTGAAAGAACATGACTTACAACCGAAAAAATTGTTAAAAGAAAAAATGTTAGCTCTTCTTGTAGAAATTGGAGAACTTGCAAATGAAACACGTTGTTTTAAATATTGGAGCAACAAACCAGCATCAGAGCGTGAAGTAATATTAGAAGAATACGTAGATGGTTTGCATTTTATCTTATCAATCGGAATCGATTTAGGAATTGATAAAAACTTCTTATTCTATAAATGTGCGCAAACGAATAAAACACAAGTAGAAATTTTCTTAGACACATATGCAAAAGTGATTCGATTTACAGATCAACCTTCTATTACGAACTATATTGAACTATTTACAAGTTATCTTCGCCTTGGACAAGCGCTTGAATTTGAACAAGAAGAGATTGAAAAGGCGTATTTAGACAAAAATGAAGTAAATCATCAGCGTCAAACACAAGGATACTAAATTAATTTTTGAATATTTCAATTTCCTTTTGTATAATAAAGTGACTGAAGAAAAAGGAGGGTGTTGGCAATGACAAAATTAGACGCGACATTGACAATGCTAAAAGAATTAACAGACGCACGCGGTATTGCGGGTAATGAGCGCGAACCACGTGAAGTAATGAAGAAATATATTGAGCCGTTTGCAGATGAACTTTCTACTGATAATTTAGGAAGTTTAGTTGCGAAAAAAGTTGGGGAAGAAAACGGCCCGAAAATTATGGTTGCAGGTCATTTAGATGAAGTTGGCTTTATGCTTACGCAAATTGATGACAAAGGCTTCCTTCGTTTCCAAACGGTTGGTGGCTGGTGGTCGCAAGTTATGCTGGCACAGCGCGTAACAATTGTAACGCGTAAAGGAGATATAACAGGTGTGATTGGTTCGAAACCACCGCACATTTTACCTCCAGAAGCTCGTAAAAAGCCAGTTGACATTAAAGACATGTTCATCGATATTGGTGCTTCTAGCCAAGAAGAGGCAATGGAGTGGGGCGTAAGACCAGGAGATCAAGTTGTACCTTACTTTGAATTCCAAGTAATGAAGAATGAAAAGATGTTACTTGCAAAAGCATGGGATAACCGAATTGGTTGTGCAATTGCAATTGACGTATTAAAACAATTAAAAGATGAAAAACATCCAAACGTTGTATACGGCGTTGGGACTGTACAAGAAGAAGTTGGTCTTCGTGGTGCGAAAACATCTGCAAACTATATTAAGCCAGATATCGCATTCGCTGTAGATGTTGGTATTGCTGGTGATACACCAGGTGTATCGGCAAAAGAAGCGCAAAGTAAAATGGGCGATGGACCGCAGATCATTTTATATGATGCTTCTGTTATTGGTCATACAGGTTTACGTGACTTTGTAGTTGATGTTGCTGATGAATTACAAATTCCATATCAGTATGATTCTGTAGCCGGCGGGGGAACAGACGCAGGAGCAATTCACATTTCTGTAAACGGTATTCCGTCTATGGCAATTACGATTGCGACACGCTACATTCATTCTCATGCGGCAATGTTACACCGTGATGACTATGAAAATGCAGTGAAGTTAATTGTAGAAGTTATTAAACGTCTTGATAAAGAGGCTGTACATAACATTACATTTAATTAATAGAAAAAGCGAAGGATAACCTCCTTCGCTTTTTCTATTTTTAAAACGGTCTTTCTAATCCTGCTGCAGTATGGGCTCCTAAAATAATTAAGCGAGTTAATTGCATTGCCATGAAATGCGGAGTATATATCATGCCTCTTTTTAACCAAGACATAATCATTCCGATATGAGCACCTGTCACATAGCTAATAAGAATGTCACGAGGAACCATAAGTTCTGTATCATCTGGCTGTGAAATAGATAAGCTCAACGTTAAATGTGTTTGGATTGTTTTCATCATTTTATAAGAGTAGTTCCCAGCTGCCTTATCACCAAGCATAACGTTATAGAAGTTCACATTTTCTGCAATATGTTCAAATAAAGCTAAAAAGGTTGGATTTGGTGAATCAAATGTAAGTTGAAACTCTTCTTTATTTTTATTTTTCGGCTTAATTACTTCTGTTAACTTCTCTAACATTTCTTCGATACTTTTTTCTAATAGGTCATATTTATCTTGGTAATGGCTATAAAACGTAGCGCGATTTACAGGAGCACGTTCTGCAATATGTTGGACAGTTACATTTTCAAATCCTTTTTCGCCTACTAAAGCGACAAAAGCATCCTGTATGAGTTGTCTCGTTCGTTTTACACGTGGATCATTTGTATTTTTAATAGACATTGTTACTTCTCCTTGTTTAATTTTTTACACTTAAACAACACAATGATATTGTATTGTTGTTTAAGCAACATTTCATACTTAAATTGTCGGTTGTAGATTCGGCATAATTATTTATAATTATAAACGATAGTCCTTCAGAAATCAGCACCGCTCGCAGACAGACGAAATAAGGTTTGTACTGCAAAGGGTGTGATTTTTTTGTTTAAAAGTTAATATAATTAACAATTAAACAATATAAACAATAAGGATGTAAATAGTTTAGAAAAAAATTATATGCGATATAAGGAGAGGAATGCAATGAATCAGTTTCGAAGAATGGTAATTATCAACATTATCACATTAATTGTATTAGTTGGCGGCGGTATCGGCGGTTATTACTACTACAATCAAGCAGAAAATTATTTAAAAACAGACAATGCAAAAATTGACGGAAAGGTAATTCCGATTGCATCACCAGTAGCAGGTAAGTTAACAGACTGGAAAGCTGAAGTAGGAAAAAACTACAATGAAAACGATAAATTAGGTGCTGTCACTGTAGCAGGAGCAAATGGTGAACAAACAGTAGATATAACAATTCCGCAAAATGCTACGGTTGTACAATCAAACGCAACAACAAACGCGTTCGTTGGAGCAGGTAGCCCAATTGCATACGCATTTGATATGAGTAATTTATGGGTAACAGCAAACATTGAAGAGACAACTATTGATGATGTTCAAAAAGGTCAAACAGTAGATGTATATGTAGATGCATACCCAGATACAACGTTAACAGGAAAAGTAGAACAAGTTGGATTAACAACAGCGAATACATTCTCGATGTTACCATCAAGTAACGCAACAGCGAACTATACGAAAGTAAAGCAAGTTGTACCAGTTAAAATTTCTTTAGATCATAGTAAATCAGTAAATATTGTTCCTGGAATGAATGTGTCAGTTCGTATTCATAAGTAAGGGGGAGATGAGATGTCCTCAATTGCAATTGTAGGATATGCACTATTTTGTATAATCGTCTTCTTCCTTGTAAATCGTCTTTTACGAAAGAAAAAAACGAATATGGGAGAAGAACAAGTCCCAGCCGTAAGTAAAATAGAGGTAACTAAAGCAGAAACAGAAGTTGAACAAAAACAAGAAATAGAAGATTCTAACGTAGTGGAATTAGAAACAGGGAAGCAAGAGCAAGTAAAGCAGGAAAAAGAAATGCTGAAGAGACAATTGCCGGTAGAGAATGTGAATGTAAAGGCAGTTGTAGCTGTATTAATTCTTGGTATGTTCGTTTCTATTTTAAACCAAACAATCATTAATGTTGCATTGCCTCCATTAATGAACGAATTTAACGTATCAACTTCAACGGCCCAATGGTTAATTACAGGCTTCATGCTTGTAAACGGAATTTTAGTACCGATTAGTGCCTTTTTAGTTTCACGATTTACGTATCGTAAATTATTCGTAGCGGCAATGTTATTTTTTACGGTAGGATCTATCATTTGTGCTACATCAGGTAACTTTACAATGATGATGACGGGCCGCATTATTCAAGCGGTCGGTGCAGGTATTTTAATGCCGGTTGGTATGAATATCTTCATGACATTATTCCCGCCTCATAAGCGCGGAGCAGCGATGGGATTACTAGGGGTAGCAATGATTTTAGCGCCAGCTATTGGACCAACTATAACAGGTTGGGTGATTGAAAATTATAGCTGGAACTTAATGTTCTACGGTATGTTTGTGATCGGTTTAATTATTACGTTCTTATCTTTAAAATTCTTCACACTAGCACAGCCGGTGTCTAAAACAAAGTTAGATGTATTTGGTGTTATAAGTTCAAGTATTGGACTAGGAAGCTTATTATACGGATTTAGTGAAGCTGGAAATAATGGCTGGACTAGTGCAGAAGTTGTTATAACACTTATCATCGGTGTTATTGGTTTAGCAGTATTTATTTGGAGAGAGTTAACAACGGACAATAAAATGCTTGATTTACAAGTGTTTAAATATCCAACGTTCACTTTCACATTATTAATTAACGCAATCGTAACGATGGCATTATTCGGAGGTATGTTATTACTTCCAGTATATCTGCAAAATATTCGCGGGTTTACGCCGATGGAATCTGGTCTACTACTCCTTCCGGGATCATTAATTATGGGGATTATGGGACCAGTTGCAGGTAAACTATTTGATAAGTATGGTATTCGTCCGTTAGCAATTGTCGGATTAGCTATTACAACATTTGCAACATATAAATTTACGACGTTATCGATGGATACACCGTATAGTGTTATTATGACGGATTATATTATACGTTCAATTGGTATGTCATTCATTATGATGCCAATTATGACAGCTGGTATGAACGCGTTACCGATGAAATTAATTTCTCACGGTACAGCAACGCAAAATACGTCAAGACAAGTAGCTGGTTCAATTGGGACAGCGATTTTAATTACACTTATGACGCAACAAACAACTGCTCACGTAGCGGATTACGGCAATATGTTAACAACGTCAAACCCAATTTTAGTTGATAAAGTGCACGGTATGGGCCAAAGCTTAGCGGCATTAGCTGGATCAGCTCAAGCAGGAGATGCGATGAGCACGCAACTATTATTCGGACAAATTTCAAAGTTATCTGCAATTAACGGTATTAACGATGCCTTCTTAATTGCAACGATATTAGCAGGCGTTGCTTGGGTATTATCGTTCTTCTTACCATCAGGCAATAAACCAAATAGAAAAGCAGGGAATTAATTTCCCTGCTTTTTTATGTTTTTATGTAGTTAAATATAAAAGATGATAAGCAGTCAAAGAGCATAATCCTGTTATAAACAAAATTATCCCCATAGAACGGATATGTGTGAATTGTCTCCCGCTTATAATAGCTAATAGTCCGGCTAAAGGGAAGAAGCTCCAATATAAAGTTCCTGAAATTAGCAGTTTCTGCTCTAAATCTATTCCGATTCCTATACAAATGATAGGAACAACGATAAATAATACGCTAATCAATCCAGCTATAATGGTAAGTAATTTGCGATATTTAATTCCGGCAGCAATTAAAAAAATGCCAACGATGACTTCACATAGCATCAAAATAGGGCCTAAGATAACCCAAACTAACAATCCGGTAGCTTCCATGTGTAACAACTCCTTAACGAATGAAATATGAATCAGGCATAGACATGAGCTGATAACAAATAGCTGCGAACAGTCCTACCGAGAAAATAATGAATCCCATATTACGTATACTTTTAATTTTTGAACGTGCTCCATTAATCCCTGCTAATAAACCAGCTAGAGAGAAAAGCACCCAATATAGAACCGCTGGAATATGAAGAATATCCTCTCCGTTTATACCTTTGTTCAAAATAAAAGGCATTATAACGAATGAGCAGCAAATAATCCTCATTAAAATAGCAAGGAATTTACGATGAATAATTCCGGTTACCACTAAAAAAATACCACCAGCAATTCCGCACAACATGAGAAGCGGCATAAAAAGCATCCAAATAATACTTAATTAATATAAACTCCTTTATATTAATTAGGTAATATTTTACTACATGAGGTTTATTTTGGATATTGTGACGGGAGAAGCGTTTGAAGTTGTTATAAAAGAGTGAAAAAGGTATCGTGATGATACCTCTTTTTTACGTTGAAAAGGCGATTATATTAGTCAAAATATGTAATAGTATAGCTGGAATAACAGATTTAGTTTGTTTGTACAATAAACAAGCAAATATTCCCGTCATAAATGCGCTAACCATAATTCCCACAGAGTACGTATGAGCAATACCGAAAATTAAACTTGAGAGAATTACAGCTGGCCAAAAGGTAAACTTCTCTTCGAAAAAACGAAGAAGAATACCTCTGCATACAAGCTCTTCAAAAATAGGTGCAAAAATCCCACCAGCTAGAAGTAAGAGAAGTGGATAGTGCTCTAGTGTTGAAAGTTGCAATGCATCAGACTGTTCTTGTACGGATGAAGGGAATAATGTATCTAACACAAACATATCTACAAACAGAGTGAGTACATAATAAATGAGAACATAGATGTACATCTGAAAAGATTTTAAAACTCGAAAATCAAATATAGGTAATACTAGTTCTTTTAGTGGTTTATATTTCGTGATAAATACGATTAGTAAAAGTAAGGCAACTAATTCATAACTTACATTTTCTATAGAATCAAGCAAAAATTTATTTGTATCTGGGTTAATGTATCCATATAACTCAATAGGTAAAAGTGTAAGGAGTATATTTATTAATGAGAGACATGGGAAGATAATGAATAAAACTCCAAGAAATTGTAACCATGGCATTGAGTTGTTCTGTTCGTGTGGAATTTGTGTAGCGGGTTGCATATGTTCAAATCACCTCTTTATATTTGTATATAAAATTATAGTTGATTTGAATTTGGAATGTTACGTTTAAATATTACATACAAGATTAAAATTTGAAATATTCCGTGTATTTTTTAGGGGAAAATAATAAAAGAGGTATCACTCTGTAGTGATGCCTCTTTCTCATTGGTAAATACGTTCTGCCTTGTAATTCGATTTCGATTGCTCTATTTGCAATTCACGCTCTACCAATCGGTCTAATTGTTGAATTGCTTTCAATGCTTTTTCATAAGAAATCGTTCTATAATGATGTGCCCCGCCCGGTTCTTCATCGGCTTCATCCGCCCACTTAATAACGTTTTGTAGAGGTGTTCTTTCAAGCGTTTGTTCTAGTAGGAAAGAATCGGTGTGCAGAAGAATTGCAACAGAAATTTCTTTTGCTAGTTTCGGATGTTCTCCTAATCTAATAAGCAACTTATGAGCTCTTTCTGCTCCTTTAATTGCGTGTATATCATTCTTTTTATACAAGTCATAGTCCCATTCGCCGCCTGTGTACCATGTATGGTGTCCGATATCATGAAGGAAACCAGCCTTTGTCGCAGCATCGACTGAGGCGTGATGCTTTTTAGCTAGGTGAAACGCATGGTAAGCGACAGCAATCGCGTGGACCATTCCAGAACGGTTTACATATTTTTGTGTAATGTGATGTTTAAAAACTTGTTCAAGCGTAATACGGTGCATAAAACATTCACTCCTTTTATCCAATGGTGTCTATAAAGAAAATCGATCGGTTTAAATGTATTTTGAACATTGTACTCCATCAATCAGCGTTAGTAAAGTAGAAATGTTTAGGAAAAGAAAAATTTTACAGGCATAAAAAAATCACCTTAGTTTTTTCTAAGGTGACTTTTTATTGATTATTTTTTTAATCCTTGCTCCAGTGTTCCTAACATTTCGTGTTTTTCATTTTCATCAGCATTTTTCCAAATGACTTCAAATAAAACGCCAAGACCTGGAAGCATTTTTTCTTCACCACTTTGAATTGCATCGACAATCGTTTCTTGTAATTGGTCTTGTGAATTTCCAGATACATTCGCTAATACAGCGCCACGTAAATTAAAACTCATTATCTTCACCTCTTCTTCAGAATTGAAACTGACGTTAGTTTTTGTTCTTTTTTATGTAAATATGTATGAAAAATAGGCTATAATGATAAGACAAGAAGAGAGGGAAATACATATTATGAAAAACATTGATTCAGTACAAAACCCGCGTGTGAAGCAGTGGAAAAAGCTGCAGACGAAAAAAGAGCGCGATAAAAAAGGTTTATTTTTTGTAGAAGGATTCCATTTAGTAGAGGAAGCGTTAAAGGCGGGAGTTGTAACAGAACTTATCGTTTCAGATCAGACAGATCTTCCGAAAGATTGGACAGTTAATGATGTTGAAATGTATATCGTGCCTGAAGCAATTGTAAAAGTACTTCGCGAAACAGAAACAACGCAAGGCGTATTTGCTGTTTGTGAGAAACATGAGAAAGAAGTAGCTCTTACTGATGGGAAATTTCTTTTATTAGACGGCCTTCAAGACCCAGGTAATTTGGGAACGATTATTCGTACAGCTGATGCAGCTGGTATTCATGCCGTTGTGCTTGGAGAAGGGTGCGTTGATGTTTATAATAGTAAAGTACTACGCTCTACACAAGGTTCTATTTTTCACTTACCGATTGTAAAAGGGAACTTAGAAGAGTGGGTAGACAAGTTAAAAGAAAATAACGTCCCTGTATATGGAACAGCTCTTGAAAATGGAGTTCCATTTGGTGAAGTAACACCGACAGGAAGTTTTGCATTAATTGTAGGAAATGAAGGAAGCGGCGTACGCCAAGAAATTCTTGCGAAAACGGATCAAAACTTGTATATTCCAATTTACGGCGGGGCAGAATCATTAAATGTTGCGGTTGCAGCAGGGATTTTAACGTATTATTTACAAAGCCCAGTTGCGAACAAATAAAAAACTTCTTATAATAAGTTGAAGTATATGTTTGAAATGAACATACAATAAAAGTTAAATAACGAAAAACGTTGATAGAGAAGAGTAGCTTACAAAATCGCCATATAGGGAGAGAGTGCCGTAGACTGAAAGCATTCTTATGGTAGACGGAAGTGAATTCACCTCTGGAGTTGACGCCAGGACCATTTATATGTAAAGGCGTTCCGGTCAGAATTGATCGTTATAACTAATGAGTGGGCAGACTTGTTCTGTCAATTTAGGGTGGTACCGCGAATTTACCTCGTCCCTTTTTGGGAGCGAGGTTTTTTTATTTTTAAAATTAGGAGGGTTCCAAATGGAAGCACGTTTAAAAGAGCTAAAGCAAAAAGCGTTAGAGCTTATTGAAGAAGCGAAAGAGCTAAAGGGCTTAAACGACGTACGCGTAGCGTATTTAGGAAAAAAAGGCCCAATTACAGAAGTATTACGCGGCATGGGAAAATTATCAGCAGAAGAGCGTCCACGTATGGGAGCATTAGTAAATGAAGTACGTGAAGCGATTCAAACGCGTCTAGATGACAAAATTGGTAACTTAGAAAAAGCAGTAATTGAAGCGAAATTAGCTACTGAAACAATTGATGTTACACTGCCAGGTCGTCCTGTTGAAACAGGGTGTCACCATCCGTTAACAGCTGTTGTTGAACAAATTGAAGATGTATTCATCGGTATGGGTTATGAAGTAGCTGAAGGAACAGAAGTAGAAAAAGACTACTACAACTTCGAGGCACTAAACTTACCGAAAGATCACCCAGCACGTGATATGCAAGATACATTCTACATTACAGAAGAAACGTTACTACGTACACATACATCTTCTGTGCAAGCACGTACAATGGAAAATAATAAAGAAAAAGGCCCAATCAAAATTATTTGTCCTGGTAAAGTGTATCGCCGCGATGACGATGATGCGACACATTCACACCAGTTCATGCAAATTGAAGGTCTTGTAATTGATAAAAACATTCGCATGAGTGACTTAAAAGGTACACTGCAAGTATTCGTGAAAAAGATGTTCGGTGAAGATCGTGAAATCCGTCTTCGTCCAAGTTTCTTCCCGTTCACAGAGCCATCTGTAGAGATGGATATTTCTTGTATGATGTGTCACGGCAAAGGTTGCGGCACTTGTAAAGGAACTGGCTGGATCGAAATTTTAGGCGCAGGTATGGTTCATCCGAACGTACTTGAAATGGCTGGTTATGATTCAAAAGAATATCAAGGTTTCGCATTCGGTATGGGCGCAGAGCGTATCGCAATGTTGAAATACGGCGTAGATGACATTCGTCATTTCTATACAAATGATGTACGTTTTTTACAACAATTCAAACGAGCGTAAGGGAAGGAGAGGATAAGTATGTTCGTATCATATCGTTGGTTACAAGAGTATGTAGATATTAAAGATGTAACGGCACAAGAACTAGCAGACAAAATCACGAAAAGTGGTATTGAAGTAGAAGGCGTTGAAGTATTAAATAAAGGTGTAAAAGGTGTTGTAGTTGGTCACGTATTAGAATGTGAAAAACACCCAGAAGCTGATAAATTAAGCAAATGCTTAATCGATATCGGTGAAGAAGAACCAGTACAAATTATTTGTGGTGCTGCTAACATTGCAAAAGGTTTAAAAGTACCAGTTGCAAAAGTTGGCGCTGTACTTCCTGGTAACTTCAAAATTAAAAAAGCAAAACTACGCGGTGAAGCTTCTCACGGTATGGTTTGCGCTCTTCAAGAGCTTGGCATTGATGGAAAGTTAGTTTCAAAAGAATACGCAGATGGTATTTTCATCTTCCCAAGTGACGCTGAAGTTGGTGCAGATGCACTTGAAATTTTAAACTTACACGATGAAGTACTTGAGCTTGGTTTAACACCAAACCGTGCAGATTGCTTAAATATGTTAGGTGTTGCATATGAAGTAGCTGCTATTTACGGCCGTGAAGTGAAACTTCCAGCTATCGACTTACAAGAAACAGCAGAAAAAACTTCTGATTACATTTCTGTAAGTGTAGAAGCGAAAGAAGAAAACCCATTGTACATTGCAAAAATGGTTAAGAACGTAAAGATTGGTCCATCACCAATGTGGATGCAAACTCGTCTTATGGCAGCTGGCATTCGTCCAATTAGCAATGTAGTTGATATTACAAACTACATTTTAATGGAATACGGTCAACCGTTACATGCATTTGATTACGATAAATTAGGTTCAAAAGAAATCGTTGTTCGTCTTGCAAAAGAAGGCGAAAAAATTGAAACGTTAGATGATCAAGAACGTACATTACAAAGCCACCACCTTGTAATAACAAACGGAACAAAAGCTTTAGCTGTTGCTGGTGTAATGGGCGGAGCTGATTCTGAAGTTGATCGCGATACAGTAAACGTTCTAATCGAGTCTGCATACTTTGCAGGACAAACTGTGCGCCGTACATCAAAAGACTTAGGTCTTCGTAGTGAATCAAGTGCACGTTTCGAAAAAGGAATCGACCCAACACGCACATTTGAAGCGATTCAACATGCAGCTGCTTTAATGGTAAAATACGCTGGCGGTGAAGCACTTGAAGGTGTAGTAGAAGCTGATAACTTACAAGTAGAAGAGCGTACAGTATCTGTTACAGCTGAGAAAGTCAACCGTGTATTAGGTACAGATATTTCTGCAAGTGAAATGGGTACAATGTTCACAAACTTAAAATTCCCATTCACAGAAGTAGAAGGAACATTCCATGTAAATGTTCCAGCGCGTCGTCCTGACATTACAATTTCAGAAGACTTAGTAGAAGAAGTAGGTCGTCTGTACGGTTATGATCACATTCCAGTTACATTACCTTTTGGAACGATGACACGTGGTAAATTAACATCAGCACAAACGAAACGTCGTAAAGTACGCCGCTTCTTAGAAGGCGCTGGTTTATATGAAGCAATCACGTATTCATTAACAAGCGCTGACAAAGCGAAACAATATATGGTTGAGCCAAACGAAAAAGCTCCTGTAAATCTTGCACTTCCAATGAGCGAAGAGCGTAGCCAACTTCGTTTAAGCTTAGTGCCACAATTGTTAGAAGCAGTTTCATACAATGTTGCACGTAAAAACGATAGCGTTGCTTTATACGAAGTAGGTTCTGTCTTCTTACCAACAGAAGCAGGAGAACTTCCGAAAGAAGAACAACATCTTGCAGGTGTTATGACAGGTCTTGCTCTTCACCATGCATGGCAAGGTGAGAAGAAAGTTGTAGATTTCTTCGTTGTGAAAGGTGTGCTAGAAGGATTATTCGACGTACTAGGCGTTGCTAACCAAATCACATATGCACCAGCAAAACGTGAAGGTATGCACCCAGGTCGTACAGCTGACATCGTATTAGATGGCGAAGTAATCGGATTCATCGGTCAATTGCACCCAGAAACAGAAAAACAAATAGATGTGAAAAATACATTCGTATTCGAACTATCTCTTGTAAAAGTATTCGGTGCAGACGCAGAGGAAACTTACTACTCAGCAATTCCACGTTTCCCATCTATGACACGTGATATGGCTGTTGTCGTAACAACAGAAACAAAAGCTGGTGAAATGAAGCAAGTAATTGCTGAAGCTGGCGGAGAACTTCTGAAAGACGTAACACTATTCGACTTATACGAAGGTGAGAAAATGGAAGAAGGCAAGAAATCACTTGCATTCTCTATGAACTACTTCGATGCAGAACGTACATTAACAGATGAAGAAGTAACAGAAGCACATAACCGTGTATTAACAGCGGTAGAAGAGAAATTTGGTGCGGAGTTACGTAAGTAATTAAAAATTGCCGGATTTAATTCCGGCAATTTTTTTATTGGAGCGGTTGTCGACTGTTATCGGTAATTCGATATATTATAAAAATCGCCGATATACATCAAGGCATCTTGCATCTTTCTCTCGAATGTAGTACATTAATTTTAGTTTAACAAAATGAAAGACGATGATAAGGAAAAGTAGTATATACTATAATCCAAAGCGAGTCAGGGACGGTGAGAGCCTGATGAGGCGGTATATGTGAAGAACACCTTGGAGTTGCTAACCGAAATTGAAGATTGCATTCAAGAGTAGACTTAGACGGGAATCCGGCCTGTTACAAACCGGGAAGTATGTATTACATACGAGTTAAAGTTGGTCTTTATGACAAATTGGGTGGTACCGCGAAGTTTAACCTTTCGTCCCTTTATGGATGAAAGGTTTTTTTGTATTTAAATATATCAGCAAAGGAGAATTTCACTATGGAAAACACATTAGTAAAAAGTCTGTATAGAGATACAGAAAAGTATGCAGATCAAACAGTACAAGTATCAGGGTGGATTCGTAACTTACGTGATTCAAAAGCATTTGGTTTCATCGAATTAAACGACGGTAGCTTCTTCAAAGGCGTTCAAATCGTTTTCGATACAGAATTAGAGAACTTCAAAGAAATTGCAAAACTTCCACTTAGCTCTTCAGTTAAAGTAGAAGGTAAAGTAATTGCAACGCCTGGAGCGAAGCAACCATTTGAAATTAAAGCAGAAAAAATTGATATCGAGGGCTTATCAGACTCTGATTACCCACTTCAAAAGAAGCGTCATACGTTTGAATACTTACGTACAATCGCTCACTTACGTCCAAGAACAAATGCATTCTCTGCAACGTTCCGTGTACGTTCTATCGCAGCATTTGCGATTCACCAGTTCTTCCAAGAGCGTGGATTTGTACATGTTCACACACCGATTATCACTGGTAGTGATACAGAAGGTGCAGGCGAAATGTTCCGCGTAACAACGCAAGATTTAAACAACGTACCAAAAGGTGAAGAAGGAAAAGTTGATGAATCAAAAGACTTCTTCGGTAAAGAAACAAACTTAACAGTAAGTGGACAGCTGAACGCTGAAGCTTATGCATTAGCATTCCGTGATGTTTACACATTTGGACCTACATTCCGTGCGGAAAACTCAAACACAACTCGCCACGCAGCTGAGTTCTGGATGGTTGAGCCTGAGATTGCATTCGCTGAATTAGGCGATGTAATGGATCTTACAGAAGATATGCTGAAATATGCAATGAAATATGTATTAGAGCATGCACCAGAAGAAATGGACTTCTTCAACAGCTTCGTTGATAAAACAGTTCTAGAGCGCATGAACAACGTGATTAACTCTGACTTCGGTCGTATCACGTATACAGAAGCAATTAAAGTACTTCAAGAATCAGGTGCTGACTTCAAATATCCAGTAGAATGGGGTATTGACTTACAAACAGAGCACGAAAGATACTTATCAGAAGAAATCTTCAAACGCCCTGTATTCGTAACTGACTATCCGAAAGATATTAAAGCATTCTACATGCGTATGAACGAAGATGGGAAAACAGTAGCTGCTACTGACCTTCTAGTTCCTGGCATCGGCGAATTAATCGGCGGTAGCCAACGTGAAGAAAGAATGGACGTTTTAGTAGACAGAATTAAAGAACTAGGCATGAACGAAGAGGACTACTGGTGGTACTTAGAACTTAGAAAATACGGCGGTACAAAACACGCTGGATTCGGTCTAGGTTTCGAGCGCTTCCTAATGTACATCACTGGCATGGCTAACATCCGTGACGTAATTCCATTCCCAAGAACTCCAGGTTCTTCTGAATTCTAAAATATGAAAAAAGCGAGAGAGTTTCCTCTCGCTTTTTATTTTGAATAGTTTATTACCTCGTAGCAAAAAGTAACGCGAAGGGGTGAATATAAATGAGTAAAAAAGTGAAAAAAGATCATTCAAGATCAAGCCTAGGTTCTCCAGAAGTAGAAGGACAAGGAACGACGACACATGAAACAGGTTCTCATAAAGTATCTTCATCAAATAAGAAGCAGAAACGAAGCTAACATAAAAAGGGAGAGTCTTGGCGGCTCTCCCTTTTTATATGTATTACATCTTGTTATCATTAATCTCTTTTGTAATTTTATCTACATCTTTGTCTAATCGATCTAAATAGAAAAACCACAGTAAGCTGATGAGCACGTAATAGATGGCCATCACACAAAGATTATCAGATATATTTTCGAATGTGGATTTAGTAGTGAAAAAAGCTCCCCAAATGGTAGAAATAGTGAGGTAAGAAAGTGGGCCCACGAGGTGTACGAAAAGATATAATAACTTTTTCACTTTTACAGCGTTCATATGAAATACCTACTTTTTCTAATCATAAATTCGAGTTCCTCACAGAAGTGTTGTAGTTTTGCTGGATTGTGTATTAACAAGCGGGCATCGTGCTTCCCGATAAACTTTCGAATTCGTAAGTTTAATAGGGATGATCTACCATATTTTTCGATCAAGTTTTGAAACTCCTGCTGCTCACTGAGTAATTGAATATTTTCCCTAATTTCGAATTGTCTTTCATGTGGATCACCTAGTAAAATATTTAGAATCATTTGTAGAATTAGCAATGGGAATCTCCTCCTATGTTAGAATAATCTATATATTATAATTGTAACAAAACTATAAGGACAATAGTAGGGTGAAACAAAAAACAGGAGTTTGTAGGCTCCTGTTTTTGTCGATACTATTTCAATAAGCGAAACGCCTTCTCCGTATTAGCAAAATGCATTTTCACAAACTCAGGTAATCTTTCTTTACCGATCTTTTGAATTAATTTAGCAGCGGCAATATCAACTTGTTTACCAGCACCTTTTGGAAGTGGCATACCAGCTTTTTTGCTTAGTTCGTCAAACTGTTTTACGAATGAGTAACGAGCTAAAATGGAAGCGGCGGCTACCGCTAAATGGACACTTTCGCCTTTTGTAGCGAAGTAAACATTTTCACGCTGAACCAGCTTTTGTTTAGCTAAATATTTATAGTATGTATCAGGTTGTGTGAATTGGTCGATTAAGATGCCTTCAGGTTTTGTAGGTGCGATTTTTGCTAATAAATTTGTGATGGCTTTATTGTGTAGTAAAGCCTTTAGTTTGCCTTGGTTGTTTCCTTTATCAAATAGCTCGTTATATTTTTCATTATGAAGAACGAGAGAGCTATAAGGAACAACGTGAAGAAGTTGTTTTGCAATGGCAGTAATTTGATCATCATTTAAGTTTTTGGAGTCTTTTACACCAAGTTCTTTTAAAAGTGGAATTTGCTTTGCATCCACATATACAGCAACTACTGTCATCGGTCCAAAGAAATCACCAGTACCTACTTCATCGGATCCTAAAATAGACATTGTACCGATGGAAGATGGCGGAGCATAACGGTGTGAATCGACAGATTTTTTTACAGCTGTTTTCGGTGTTTGAGAGACAGTTTGCCAACGAGCAGCTTCTGCTTCAGCACGTCCACCTTGGAACATCACTTTGCCTGATTTATACGCTGTAATCGTGCAAGATGGCACCTTTGCCATGAAGATACCGCCTTGCGGAATTTTTGGGCTAAGCGCTTGTTTATATTGTTGTTTCATGTTTTCAATTACTGTAGAACTTGTTTGTATTACGATAGAATTTGACAAAATGGTCGCCCCTTTTTTATATTGTTATTTTTATCATATCGGATTGTTCTTTCTGTTTCCATATTATGAAGGTTCATGGTATGATAAACTTTAGGATTCTGTACGTGATTGGAGGCCGGTGAGTTGTCACAACAAAAGGGAAATAAAAGTCGAATTAATGTAGAAATATATGGCCAACAGTATTCAGTTGTTGGCGATGAAAGTACAAGTCATATCCGCATGGTAGCAGCGATTGTGGATGATAAAATGCGCGAACTCAATGCCAAGAATCCTTCGCTTGATACGAGTAGACTAGCGGTATTGACGGCGGTAAACGTCATACACGATTACATAAAATTAAAAGAAGAACATGAGAAATTGAAAGAAAGTATGACAAAAAAAGGAATGGAATAACATGATTGATATTATTATCATTTTACTGCTTGTTATGGGATTTTTCCTCGGCTTACGCAGAGGGTTTATTCTGCAACTTGTAAAGTTAACAAGCTTTATTATCGCATACCTTGTTGCATACTGGTACTGTAAAGATTTAGCGCCAGCACTTGCGAAATTTATTCCGTATCCATTTGATAAAAACGTATCTGTTCCAGAATGGATTGATGCAAATAATATTGAGACAGTATTCTATCAAGCAATTGCGTTTATCGTACTATTTATTATTACAAAAATTGCACTTTCATTACTTGGTAATTTGCTAAATATGTTTGCAGAAATACCGGTTTTAAAGCAAGTAAACGCGTTTGCGGGGGCAATCCTCGGATTTTTAGAAGTGTATATTATTTTGTTTGTTTTAATAATCGTTGGAAACATTCTTCCGATTGAACAAATACAAACACCATTACAAAAATCATCAATTAGCAAAATAATTGTAGACGATACACCGATTCTTTCTGAAAAGGTGAAGGAGCTATGGCAGACAGGTAGCAGAGTGTAACTTCTCTTTTTTCGGAAAGAGGAGTTTTTTTCTATGAAAGAAAGGCGGGGCAATGATGAAAGTAAATAAAAAACAAGTTATCAAATTATTAGAGACAATCGGGCTTTTTATGGAACTAAAGGGCGCGAATCCATTTAAAATATCTGCATTCCGTAAGGCGGCAGCGGCACTAGAAAGTGATGATCGTAGTCTTTCTGAAATTGAAGATTTCACAAAGATTCCAGGCATCGGAAAAGGAACGGCAGCAGTTATTCAAGAATATATAGAATCGGGAACATCTGAAGTATTACAGGAACTTGAAAAAGAAGTACCAAGCAGTTTATTACCGTTATTAAAACTTCCGGGCCTTGGTGGTAAGAAGGTAGCTAAGTTATACAAAGAACTTGGTGTTGTTGATATGGAATCACTAAAAGCGGTTTGTGAGGAAAATAAAGTACAAGCTTTAGCAGGTTTCGGTAAGAAAACAGAAGAGAAAATATTAGAAGCAATTGATCAAGTAGGATCTCGTCCAGAGCGTTTACCAATTGCGATGGTATTGCCTATTGCCGGGGAAATAGAGGAGAAATTGTCGAATATTGCTGAAGTGATTCGTTTCTCTCGCGCTGGTAGCTTACGCCGTGTTCGTGAGACAGTGAAAGATTTAGATTTCATTATTGCAACGACGGAGCCAGCAGTAGTACGTGAACATTTATTACAGTTTGATAATATGATTGAAGTGATTGCAAGTGGAGATACGAAAGTCTCTGTGCGTCTTCAATATGAATACGATATTTCAATCGATTTCCGCTTAGTAAAACCCGAAGAGTTTATTACAACTCTTCACCATTTCACAGGATCAAAAGACCATAACGTAAAAATGCGCCAAATCGCCAAAGATAAAGGTGAGAAAATTAGTGAGTACGGTGTAGAGAATCTGGAAACAGGTGAAGTAAAAACATTTGAAACAGAAGAGGAGTTCTTTGCTCATTTCGGTCTTCCGTTTATTCCGCCAGAAGTACGTGAAGATGGAAAGGAAATTGAATTAATTAAAGAGTATCCGAACTTAATTCAGTTCTCTGACATACAAGGTGATTTACATATGCATACAACATGGAGTGACGGTGCCTTTTCAATTGAGGAAATGGTACAGGCATGTCGTGCTCGTGGTTATAAATTCATGGCAATTACCGACCATTCACAATACTTAAAAGTAGCGAATGGTTTAACGAAAGAGCGTCTTCGTGAACAAGCGAAAGAAATTGAGCGCATGAATGAAAAGTATCCAGACATTACAATTTTACGCGGAATTGAAATGGATATTTTACCAGATGCCTCGCTTGATTTTGATGACGAAGTATTAGCAGAACTAGATTATGTTATTGGAGCGATTCACTCTAGCTTCTCACAAGACCGTGAAACGATTATGAAACGCCTTCGTACTGCACTTGAGAATAAACATGTTACAATGATTGCCCATCCGACAGGACGCCTTCTTGGGCGCCGCGAGGGTTACGATGTAGATACAGATTTATTAATTGAGCTCGCAAAAGAAACAAATACAGTATTAGAATTAAATGCGAATCCGAACCGCCTAGATTTAAGCGCGAAATTATTAAAACAAGCACAAGATGCTGGTGTAAAAGTAGCGATTAATACGGATGCTCATACACTTGAAATGTTAGAAGATATGGAAACAGGTGTAGCGGCAGCACGTAAAGGTTGGATTCAAAAAGATAACGTGATTAACACGTGGGATATTGAACGTTTATTAGACTATATTAAACGTAATAAGTAACACAAGGGGGACCTGCAACATGTTAGAAAGAACGTTGCGTGTATTAGAATACAATAAAGTAAAAGAACAATTACTTGAACATACAGCCTCTTCACTTGGTCGTGACAAAGTGAAGAATTTAGTGCCCAGCACTGATTTTGAAGAAATTGTAGAACTGCAAGATACAACGGATGAAGCGGCGAAAGTCATTCGTTTAAAAGGGAGTGCGCCATTAGGTGGTATTACTGATGTTCGCTCAAATGTGAAGCGTGCAAAAATCGGAAGTATGTTAAGCCCAAATGAACTACTTGATATCGCAAATACGATGTATGGTAGTCGTAATATGAAACGTTTCATCGAAGATATGGTTGATAATGGTGTCGAGCTTCCAATTTTAGAAACTCATGTTGCTCAAATTGTATCTTTATATGATTTAGAAAAGAAAATTACAAATTGTATCGGTGACGGCGGTGAAGTAGTCGATAGCGCAAGTGATAAATTGCGTGGTATTCGCACTCAAATTCGTACTGCGGAAAGCCGTATTCGTGAAAAATTAGAAAACATGACGCGTTCTTCCAACGCGCAAAAGATGCTGTCTGACGCGATTGTAACGATTCGTAACGAACGTTACGTAATCCCAGTAAAACAAGAATACCGCGGTGTATATGGCGGTATTGTTCACGATCAATCAGCTTCTGGACAAACGTTATTTATTGAACCACAAGTCATTGTAGAGTTAAATAACGCGCTTCAAGAAGCACGAGTGAAAGAAAAACAAGAAATCGAACGCATCTTATTGATGTTAACAGAAGAAGTGGCAGTAGAAGCGGATATCGTTTTATCTAACGTAGAAGTAGTTGCGAATCTTGACTTTATTTTTGCGAAAGCTTTTTATGCGAAGCGTATAAAAGCAACGAAACCAATCGTAAATAACGAGCGTTATATGGATTTAAGACAAGCACGTCATCCGCTTATTGATCCAGAAATTATTGTGCCAAATAACATTATGTTAGGCAAAGATTTCACGACAATTGTTATTACAGGACCGAATACAGGTGGTAAAACAGTTACGCTGAAAACAGTTGGTATTTGTGTATTAATGGCGCAATCTGGCCTTCACATTCCAGTAATGGATGAGTCAGAGATTTGTGTATTTAAAAATATCTTTGCCGATATCGGTGATGAGCAATCGATTGAACAAAGTTTAAGTACGTTCTCCTCACATATGGTGAACATTGTTGATATTTTAGAAAAAGCTGATTTTGAAAGCTTAGTTTTATTCGATGAATTAGGTGCTGGAACAGACCCGCAAGAAGGGGCTGCATTAGCAATCTCAATTTTAGATGAAGTATGTAATCGTGGTGCTCGCGTTGTTGCTACGACGCATTACCCAGAATTAAAAGCATACGGATATAACCGTGAGAAAGTTATTAATGCAAGCGTTGAGTTCGACGTGAACACATTAAGCCCAACGTATAAATTATTAATCGGTGTACCAGGACGTAGTAATGCCTTTGAAATTTCAAAGCGCCTTGGACTATCTGATCGCGTGATTGATCAAGCTCGTAACTACATTAGTACAGATACAAACAAAATTGAAAATATGATTGCGAAGTTAGAAGAAAGTCAGAAGAATGCAGAGCGTGACTGGAACGAAGCAGAAGCACTTCGCAAGCAATCTGAAAAACTGCATCGCGAATTACAGCGTCAAATTATTGAATTTAATGATGAGCGCGATGAAAAATTATTAAAAGCGCAAAAAGAAGGGGAAGAAAAAGTCGAAGCTGCAAAGAAAGAAGCAGAAGGCATTATTCAAGAACTTCGTCAATTGCGTAAAGCACAGCTTGTAAACGTGAAAGACCATGAGCTTATTGAAGCGAAGAGCCGTCTAGAAGGTGCGGCGCCAGAGCTTGTGAAGAAACAAAAAGTAAACGTGAAAAACACAGCGCCAAAACAACAATTACGCGCAGGCGATGAAGTAAAAGTATTAACGTTCGGCCAAAAAGGTCAATTGCTTGAAAAGGTAAGTGATACAGAGTGGAGCGTACAAATTGGTATTCTGAAGATGAAAGTGAAAGAATCCAATATGGAATACATTAATACACCGAAGCAAACTGAGAAAAAAGCAGTCGCAAGTGTGAAGGGTAGAGATTATCACGTTTCGTTAGAGCTTGATCTTCGCGGTGAACGTTATGAAGATGCAATGATGCGCGTTGAAAAATATTTAGACGATGCACAACTTGCAAGCTATCCTCGCGTATCAATTATTCACGGTAAAGGAACAGGAGCACTTCGCCAAGGTGTACAAGATTACTTGAAGAAACATCGCGGCGTGAAAAACTATCGCTACGGTGACATGGGCGAGGGAGGCCTAGGCGTAACAGTTGTCGAATTAAAATAGAAAACAACGAAACAAAGGGGAAACCATTATATGTTTATGGACAAACTTGCAAAAGTATTGTTAGCTTGTTGTGGAATATTTTTGGTGATTGGGGTTATTTATTTAGTTGTTTTTGCGAAGTGAAAAGTTATTAATAGCGTCATTCCCTAATGGTGAATGACGCTGTTTTAGTTGGAAAGAACAGTAGTCGTTGTAAGAGAGAGAATTAAGAAGAGGAAGCGGAAGAGATGGATATAAAGAAATTTTTTGGAGTAGGTATAGGGAGTATATTTATCTATTTTATATTATCTGTTTGTAGAATGAATCTATCTACTTTGAACAGTTTAATTGAAAATAATATGATGAAAGTATTTCTTATAGCAAGTTTTACATTTGTATTATGTTTTGTAAGTTATATAAATATTAACTTGGAACGTAAAGGTTTGTATTGCAGAGAATATGAATATTTTCCCAAGCGTTATTTAGTACAAATGATGTTTTGGTTTGGAATAGGGTTTAATTATTTAACTCCACCGTTTTATCAAATGGACTTTCAAGGAAATCTATTATCAATCTTATTTGATATAGCTTTTTATTATTCATTTATTAGTTTGCTTATTCTTGGTGTCTGTGCCTTTGGGAAGGGTATAAAAAAACAAAAGGGCCAGAAATTAGAAACACGAAACAATAGTAGTGAACCATATTTTTATTCTGATAATCCAGTTAATAATAGAGATGATAAATTAAATAGAGAAAAATTTGTTAACCATGTTGTTAGTAATCTGTATAAAATGAAAGAAGAAAATTTAACAATTGGATTTTATGGTAAGTGGGGGACTGGAAAAACCTCTATCTTTAAAATGATAAAAAAAACTATTGAAAATGATAGTGATAAAAAGAATGAATATTTAATTTTTGAATTTAAACCATGGTATTTTGGGAAAGACAATCATGAGATAGTTGTGGAATTTTTAGAGCAGTTATTAAATGAAATAAAAAAATACGAGGGTTTGATCCTCAAATTGAAAAAAATATAATCAAGTACTCAAAAGCTTTTTCTTCAGTAAGTTTACGAATACCGGGTATAACAGTTAATTTTAAAGAAACGTACAGTCTCATTGAAGAAGCATTTGATGCAAAATCTAAAAATATAAAAGATTTAAAAGATGAGGTGGAGAAATCCCTAAGAAACTCGCCACAGAGAATTATTGTATTTATTGATGACATTGACAGGTTAAATAAAGAAGAGATTCAAATGCTATTTAGATTAGTAAGGTTGATTTGTGATTTTCCAAATATAACTTATATTGTAGCGTTGGATGAAGAAATTGTAGCAGCTGCTTTGGCTGAATTACATGGAAAAGATGAAAATGTTGATGCGAAAAAAATTGGAAGAGACTACTTAGAAAAGTTTATTCAAATTCCTTTATACATACCAGAAACAGATGTCTATAGTATGAATGAAATGCTTTGGAATGGTGTAAAGAAAATATTAATAGAGAATAATTTATTATCGGAATCAAGATTTTTAAGTATGGAATTTGTGAGTACCGAGCGTTTAATTGATTTGCAAAAGCTTGAATTTACGCCTCGGAATATAAATCGATACTTAAATACGGTGAAATTTATGTTGCCTTTGTTAAAAGATAAAACGAATGTGGATGATTTGTTGTATCTATTGCTTGTTAAAGTTGGCGCACCTAATTTATATAAAAAAATAAAGTTGAAACCGAATGTTTTTTTAGAAAAAAATACTAACGATGATAAATTAATTGAGTATATTAAGAAGAATTATAGTATGTATGAATCGTTATTAGTAAACATATTTCCTAATTTGATACCAGACTCTCATGATATAAAACATGAAAGTAAATTGAAATTAACAGAAAATAAAAAGAGAGTATGTTCTAAAGATTATTTTAGAAGATATTTTATGTATGATATACCTGAAAGTGAGAGAAGTTTATCATCTTTTATGGAAAGGTTAAAAACATGTGACACGAATGTATTAAGTAAAGAATTTGAGCAGTTTTTAAATCTATACTCTGCGGAGAAGGTCTTTTCTAGTATTGAGTATAGCATTGATAAGATGAGTGAAACCCAGCATCAGAACATGATACAAGTATTACAGTTTGGTATGAATAAAGAAACTATTGTAACTTATCATTTAGATGAATATGCAAGACTGTTATCTATACTGTGCGTATATCTAAAAAGAACAGATATTAATCCAGTTTTTATTGGTAAGATAGATATTAAATTAATACTTAAAATTAATGATACTTTAAGTAATTATTTGAATGGTAAAGAGATTAGCAAAATCCTTTTAATAGAAGAGTCTAAAGTGAAATCTTTTATACCTGCTTTCAGGAGTGAAGTGAAAAAATATTATTTATCTTCTAAGAAAATAGGGGATCTTTATAATGGCCATAGTATTAAAGATATAGAAGAGTTATTTTTCATATGGGATAACATCGAGGAAGTATATAAGAAAAGGATTGTTATTCAAAATTGGATAAACAGTATTGAGGATTTTGAAACAGTATTGAAATTAATTATTCATTCACGAAAAAGAAAAAATTTAAATTTTTTAGCACAGTATACAAAGATTGTAGAATTAATAGATATAAAATTGATTAATGATTATATAGGGAATGCTTCTTCTAATAATGAATTATTAAATATTCAGGAACTAGCTATAAAAGAATTAAATCAACAAATGGAAACAGAAGCAGAGAAATGTATGGAAAATGAATCTAAGATAGAGTATTCAAATACATTAATAATGAAAATTAATACATTACAAAAATATGGAGATATTGCCACTAAAAATATAATAGATAAGCATGAGGAAAATGCAAAAAGTTTTAATGAAGAAATATATCCAGGTATCCTAAAAAAGAAAATAGAAAAAGAAGAAGCTTGGCACGAGTTTTTACGTGAAGCAGATTATGTATCTGAATTTGATTAACGTAAAAATTGACGCTTTTAATATATATGAAAAGGAATAAAACATGAAAATCAACCAATACATAAGCGAAGCAAAGTCCTGCTCAAGACGTGAAACAGACCGCCTTATTAAAGCGGGACGCGTGGCTATTAACGCTGAAATATGTACGCACGGTGCAATCGTGAGCGATGGTGATGTTATAACGATTGATGGGCAGGTTATTGCAAAAGAAGAGAAAGAAAAAGTGTATATCGCCTTTCATAAACCAGTCGGAATCACTTGTACAGCAGCTGATCATATTGAAGATAACATTATTGATTATATCAATTATCCAGAGAGAATCTTTCCAGTTGGACGATTAGATAAAGCATCGGAAGGACTTATTTTATTAACGAACGACGGTACGATTGCAAATCAAATTTTACATGGTGATCATGAGCACGAGAAAGAATATGTTGTCACAGTCGATAAACCTTTTACAGATTGGTTTATTGATGAGATGTCCAGCGGTGTAAAGATTAAAGATGGAATGACGAAGCCATGTAAAGTGACGAGAGTCGATCAGTCAACATTTCGCATCGTCTTAACGCAAGGAATGAATAGACAAATTCGTAGAATGAGCCGCGCTTTCGGGTTTACTGTAATAAAGCTAAAGCGAGTGCGCATTATGAATATAGAGCTAAATGAGCTTGAAGTAGGAAAATGGCGGAGCATTACACCAGAGGAATTAGACACTTTAATAGGACAGTTATAGGGAGGGGAAATTTTCTCCCTATATTTTTTTGTCAGAAAAAATAAAACTATTGATTTTTTAAAAAATAGCCCATATAATAAAAAACAACAAGTTTCGACAAGATATTTTATAAAAGTAATGATGAGGACATGAGTTGTTTTCTACGATTCTCAGAGAGGGAAGCCTTAGGCTGTGAGCTTCCTAATACGAAAAGACAAGCTTACCACCTCTAAACTTCAAGAGTGAACTGCATGATGCATTGTAATTCTTGGCGGATAAAACCGTTATCAATTTACACGAGCTATAAAATGAGCTTATTTTGTTATAAATTCATTTTATTAGAATAAGGGTGGAACCACGATTTCAACACTCGTCCCTTTGTTAGGGACGGGTGTTTTTTGCGTTCTTTTACGGGGAAGTATGCTTGAAAGAGGACATGTGACGGATTTTAATTCAGAATATTTTGTTAATTAATATTTTAGGAGGTTAGTAGAAATGAAATCATCTTTAAAGTTTTCTGAGATGTTCGCAATAAGTTTAATGTTATTTGCACTATTTTTTGGTGCAGGTAATATGATTTTTCCACCAGCGTTAGGACAAGGTGCTGGAACTGATGTATGGATCGCATTGTTTGGTTTTATCGTAACAGGCGTTGGATTGCCTTTATTAGGAGTAATTGTTATAGCTCTAAAGGGAGATATTAATGAGCTAGCAGGGCGCGTACATCCTATATTTGCACTTGTTTTTATCACTGCAATTTATTTATGTTTAGGTGTGTTTGTAAGTGTGCCACGTACAGGAACAGTTGCTTATGAGATGAGTGTTGCACCGTTTTTACCAAGTGAGATAGCTGGTCAATCCTATTCACTTGTTATCTTTACATTTATTTTCTTTGCAGTAACTTTCTATTTAGCATTAAACCCATCGAAATTAGTGGGGCGCATCGGTAAAGTGTTAACTCCAATTTTATTAGCTGTTATTGCAATTATTGTAGCGAAAGCAATTATGACGCCAATGGGAGAGTTTGGTGCACCGACAGAAGCATATAGTGCGCCACTCTTTAAAGGTTTTATTGATGGATATTTAACTTTAGATGGACTTGCAGCACTTGTTTTCGGAAATGTTGTCATTAATGCTTTAAAAGCAAAAGGTATTACAAATAAGAACAGTATTGCGAAAGTAACAATCTTTGCAGGATTTATTGCAGCACTTGGTTTACTATTAGTTTACTTAGCACTTGCTTACCTTGGAGCTTCTAGTGTTTCACTTGGAATGGGAGCAAACGGAGGAATTATTTTAACAAACGTCGTGAATCATTTATTTGGTAGTTACGGAACATTATTACTAGGTATCGCAATTACAGCAGCGTGTTTAACAACTTCTGTAGGTATTGTTGCAGCTTGTGGGGAATATTTCTCTTCGTTATTACCAAAGCTTTCTTATCAAAAAGTCGTTTTTGTTTTCTGTGTATTAGCATTTATGGTAGCAAATCTTGGTTTAACTCAGTTAAACGCATTAGCATTACCAATTCTAATTGCAATTTATCCAATTGGTATCGTACTTATCGTATTATCACTTGTTGAAAATTACGTTCGTCTTCCATTAGCAATGTATGTAGGCGGTATTGTAGGGGCATTTGCAATTAGCTTCTTTGATGGATTGCACAATGCGAATCTGCAAATTGCAGCATTAGCACCTATTTTAGATAAGATTCCATTATATAGTGTAGGGATTGGCTGGTTAGTTCCAGGTATGATCGGTATAGGAATTGGTTATATAGTTTCTAAGTTTCAAAAGCAAGGAATTGCTGTAGAAAAATAGAGAAAAGAGGCTTTCTATGAAAGAAAGTCTCTTTTTTGTAGGGAAAATTACATATAGGGAAATTTAGATATTAAAAATTTTATACGTAATATAGTTGACAAAAAATTTAACAGTAGGCTAAGATTGACTTAGTTGTGGAAATGTTGGAAGGGAAGTGACGGGAGCAAGGGAAGAGGTTTTCTATGACTATATCATTTTTGGAAGAAGAGGTGATAGAACAATAGAATAGGTAGTTTATTTTTTTGTAGTCTGTTGAGAATGATAATCAATAAAGTAGTTAAATTATTTTATAGTGCTTTTTATAGGGAATATTGAGGGATATTATATTTTTTGACCTCAAATGAGAATGATAATCAACAATACTTATATTACATAAAGTAATGACAATTAAATAAAGGTAGAAGAGATTATTTTTTCTTATAAATTGAGAATAATTATCATTTTCAAATTATAAAACGAAAGATACACAAGGAGGAAGTAAGCAAAATGAGAAAGTTTTCAGTGTTACCCGCATTTATTATAACGTTAGTATGTATGCTAGCTTTTCTCGTAATACCATCTGGACAAGCTTCAGCAAAATTAGCTGACGGTACTTACGATATTAACTACGTTATCAAAAAGGCGGAAGATGATTCGGCTTCAATGGCAAATGATTATTTTGAAAAACCGGCTAAGTTAATTGTAAAAAATGGTGAGATGAGAGTACAAGTTCCAATGAATCATAGTGCTTGGATTACAGAGTTTAAAGCACCAGAGAATGGTAATTTCGTTGATTCAAAAGTAATTAGCAAGGACGAAGCAGCAGATAAAAGAACGGTTGAATTTAAAGTTGATGATTTATCTAAACCGTTAGGAGTAAAAATTCATGTTGTTGTACCAAGTGCAAACTACGACCATCATTACACAATTCGTTTTGCATTTGATGCAAACGTAAAAGCTGTAGGCGGCGATAACAATGCAGCTGGTGTAACAAAAACTGATGATCAAACTAAAAAAGATGGACAAGTAAAAGAAGAGCAAAAGAAAGAAGAGAGTAAAGAAACAAACAAAGATGTAAATAAAGGAACAAATGAGAGTAGCAAGGCTGAAAATACAGATAACCCAAAAACAGGTGATGATGCACGCATTGGATTATTTGCAGCGTTAGTTCTTATCTCAGGTGTTTTCTTAGTTCGTAAAGTGAAGTTAAGTAAATAAAATTTTAAAAAGGAGAGTCATTCTATTGAACAGGTATTTGAAAATTGTTGTTGCAATGTTTCTAACGATTTTTACATTCGTATCAACGCTACAACCACTTGCAGTTCAAGCAGCTACAAAATTAGCTGACGGTGAATATTCAATTGGCTTTAAAGTTCTTAAAGATAAATCAGATGAAGAATCAATGATGAATCAATATTCTGTAAGCCCGGGGACTTTGAAAGTGAAGGATGGGAAAAAGAAAGTATCCTTTACGTTAACACATAGTTCATGGATTACGAAGTTTGAAACAGAAAAAGGTAGCCAATTCGTTGATGTAAATGTAGTGAGTGAAGATAAAGAAAACGATACAAGAGTAGTAGAATTTGATGTAGAAGATTTAGAAAAAATATTAAATGCAAAAGTAAAAGTTGATATTGATGCTTTTAATTATCATCATTACTATGATATTCGTATTTCATTCGACCAAAATAGCATTACACCAATTCATGTAGAAAAACCAGATGAAAAAGAGGACCCAGCTAATAAGCCAGATCCAAATGAAAATCCGGATCCAAGTCAGAAGCCCGACCAAAAGCCTGACTCAGATCAACAACCAAATTCTAACACAATTAAAGATGGTGCGTACAGCATTCCATTTAAAGTGTTAAAAGATAAAACAGATGAAGAATCTAAAATGAATACTTACATGGTAAATCCAGGAGTATTGAAAGTAGAAAATGGTAAGAAAAAAGCGATTGTAACACTCAAGAGTAGCTCATTAATTAAAAATTTCCAAACGGAAAAAGATGGTGCATTTGTTGATGCAAAAGTAGTGAGTGAAGATAAAGAAAACGATACAAGAGTAGTAGAATTTGATGTAGATGATTTATCAAAAAAACTAAATACAAAAGTATTTATTGAGATGGCATCAAGAAATTACAAGCAAACGCATGACGTACAACTTGTATTTGAACAAGACAAACTTGAAAAATTAAAAGTGAAGAAAAACAACCAGACGGAGAAAAA
>NZ_ALBR01000102.1:0-78619 GCF_002081505.1 Bacillus sp. CDB3
TGGAGGCAAGCAACCAGACGGAGGCAAGCAACCAGATGGAGACAAGCAACCAGATACTGAATCAATTAAAGATGGTGAATACAGTATCGGTTTTAAAGTGTTAAAAGATAAGACTGAAGAAATTTCAATGATGAATACGTATACGAAGAGTCCAGGTGTGTTAAAAGTGAAAAATGGTAAGAAGTATGTATCCTTCACGTTAACGAATAGCTCATGGATTACAAAGTTTGAATTTGAAAAGAATAATTCATTTGTTGATGCAAATGTACTAAGTGAGAATAAGCAAGCTGATACACGTGTAGTGGAAGTGGAAGTAGCTGATTTATCTAAGAAATTAAATGCAAAAGTGAAAGTAGATATCGATTCAATGAATTACCATCATTCTTACGATATTCAATTTGCGTTTGATAAAGATAGCATTCAGTCGGTGGATAACCAAGGTGGAAATGACAACCAAGGCGGAAACAACAACCAAGGCGGAAATGACAACCAAGGTGGAAACAATAACCAAGGCGGAAACAATAACCAAGGTGGAAACAATAACCAAGATGGAACGAATAATCTAAATGAAAACCCAACAGTTGATCCGAAAAATTTAAAAGACGGTCAGTACGATATTGCTTTTAAAGTGTTAAAAGATAAAACTGATGAGATTTCAATGATGAATCAATATGTTCTAAATCCAGCGAGATTAACAGTGAAAGATGGCAAAAAATATGTTGCGGTGACACTGAAAGATAGTGCATGGATTACGAAGTTCCAAACAGAAAACGCTGGTGCATTTGTTGATGCAAAAGTAGTAAGTGAAGATAAGGCTGCCAATACAAGAGTAGTAGAGTTTGAAGTAGCTGATTTATTTGCAAAATTAAATGCAAAAGTAAAAGTAGATATCGATTCAATGAACTACCATCACTTCTATGACGTACAAATTCAATTTGATACGACGAAGATCGGTGCTATAGGAACGGTAAAAGAAGAGCCAAAGAATGAACCGAAAACCCCAGTGACTACACCGAAAGTAGATAATGTAAAAACAGTAAGTACTCCTGATTTCAACCGAAATGCGGATGATAAGAAGAAAAAAGAAGATCAAAAAAATGATTCGAAAAAAGAGAAAAACTCAAAAACTGCAGATACAGCACAACTTGGTTTATACATGGTGCTACTGCTAGGGTCATTTGCTTTATTAGTTCGTAAATATAGAACTGGTAGATTGTAATTTTTGGAGTCTTGATGCGTGTTCGCGTGCATCAAGACTTGTTTCATATTGTTTGGAAAGGAGTGGTGATTGAGAGTGAAGAAAATCGCAAGTGTACTAATGGCTATCATTCTGTTAATGAGTATAGCTGGGTGCTCATCACCAAAAAAAGAAACAGCGAAGCAGGTAAAGAGTGATAGTAAAGAGCGAATTGTTGCAACGACAGTTGCTGTTACTGAAATTATGGATGCGTTAGAAGTAGAGTTAGTTGGTGTCCCAACAAGTTCTAAAACTTTACCGAAGCGATATAAAGGTTTACCTGAAGTTGGGAATCCGATGAGTCCTGATATGGAAAAGGTAAAATCATTAAAGCCGTCAGAAGTGTTATCTGTGACAACACTTAAATATGAATTAAAGCCAGTTTTTGATGGTGTGGGTATGAAAGCAAACTTTTTAGATTTAACAAGCTTGAAAAATATGCAAAATTCCATTAGCAATTTAGGTAAGAAATATGGACGCGAAAAGCAGGCTGAAGAAGTTGTAACTAAGTTAGATAAAAAGGTTGCTAGCATTCAAAAAGAAGTAAAAGAAAAGAAAGAACCGACAGTGCTTATTTTATTAGGTGTGCCGGGGAGTTATTTAGTAGCAACAGAGCATTCTTATATTGGAGATTTAGTGAAACAACTAGGTGGTAAAAATATTGTGCAAGGTGAACAAGTAGAGTATTTAGCCTCTAATACAGAGTATTTAAAGAAAGCTGATCCAGATATTATTTTACGAGCAGCTCATGGTATGCCTGATGAAGTTGTAAAAATGTTTGATAAAGAATTTAAAACAAATGACATTTGGAAGCACTTCGCTGCAGTTAAAAATAACCGTGTTTACGATTTAGAAGAGCGTTTATTTGGAACGACAGGTAATTTAGCAGCAATTGAAGCGTTAGATGAATTGAAAAAAATGATGTATCCGTGATGCATTTTAATATAAAGGAAGAGTGGAATGAATAAAAAAACTTGGAGTTTCCTCATTGTTACTGCATTGCTTATTGTTATGACATCATTGTCAGCGATGAAAGGGAGTTTAGAAGTAGGTATTGTTGAGCTTGTAGAAGGGATATTTACAGGGGGAAATGAAGATGTTGAAGTGATTAAAGATTTACGTTTCCCACGTATTATTATTGCACTATTTACTGGAGCAGCTCTGGCTGTTTCAGGTGTGCTTTTTCAAGCTGTTATGAAAAATCCACTTGCTGATGCTGGGGTAATCGGTATATCTTCTGGAGCAAGTTTTATGACACTCGTTATTATTACGTTGTTCCCGCAATTCTTTTTCTGGACACCAGTATTCGCCTTTTTAGGTGGTGCGTTTGCATGTTATCTCGTTTATGCATTTTCATGGAAGTCAGGGTTAAGTCCACTTCGCATTATTTTAGTTGGTATAGCTATTAATGCGATGTTTAGTGGATTAAATGAATCGTTCATTACGATTTGCGGATACTTTATTAAGAGTATTAAGCAAACGACGACTTCTAATATAACGATGAAGACGTGGGGAGATGTAGAAATAATGGTTACATATGGGACGATTGGCCTTATTCTCGCTCTGTTTGTAGGAGCTTGGTGTAACTTATTATCGCTACAAGATAAGACTGCGAAAAACTTAGGCTTGCATGTGACGAGAGTTCGTCTTATTATTTCTGTCATTGCAGTACTCTTAGCCGCAGTATCGACAGCGCTTGCAGGTGTTATTGCTTTCGTTGGGTTACTTGTTCCGCATATTTCAAGACAACTAGTCGGTTCAGACCATAAAGTATTGATTCCATTTTCAGCGCTTGCAGGTGCATTATTAATTTTGACGGCGGATACGATCGGGAGGTTAATTGTGCCACCTAATGAAATTCCAGCAGCAACAATTATGGCGGTTATTGGTGGTCCATTCTTAATATTCTTGCTTAGAAAGAGTGATAAAGTTCATGGAAATTAAAAATGTAACCTTTTCGTATGACAATGTAACAGATCGTTTAAAGTCTGTTAGTAGTGAAATAGAAATGGGGAAAATTACAACCATTATTGGCCCAAACGGTTGCGGGAAATCGACATTACTTGGTGTTATGTCAAGAAATCACACTCCTCGTAGTGGGGAAGTAATATTGGATGGAAAAGCAATTAGTGCGTATAAACCGAAAGAGTTTGCTAGAAAACTAGCGGTTGTTCATCAACAAAATGAGGCGCCGGCAGATATTACTGTTGAAAAATTAACGAGTTTTGGTCGTATGCCATATAAAAATATTTTTTCTTCACACAATGATGAAGATAGAGAAGCTATTGAAAAGGCACTTACTTGTACGAATTTACAGAGTAAGCGAGATAAGCCAATTCATGTTTTATCTGGCGGTGAGAGACAAAGGGTATGGATTGCGATGACTTTAGCGCAAAAGACACCGATGCTCTTTTTAGATGAGCCGACAACATATTTAGATATTTATTATCAGTTTGAAATATTAGAGTTAGTGAAAGAATTAAATGAAGTGTATGGATTGACGATTGTAATGGTACTGCACGATATTAATCAAGCGATTCGCTATAGTGATCACATTATTGTTATGAAAGATGGTGAAATCGTTACGAAAGGTAATCCGAATGATGTAGTAACAGAGGATATGATTAAAGCGATATACGGTGTAGATGTTGTTGTAAAGCATGATGAAGATACAGGATTGTATATGGTACCGCTGGGAATTTAAGCGCTGATCGCAATCTGTTTTGAGGTGATAATTTGAGTAGTACAAAAAAACGGAAAAAGAATCCTTTTTTTCAACGAATACTTACAGTTGTTTTTTTAGGTGTCTTTTTCTACTCAATGTATGAATTAGGCGGCATTTTTATGGACTACTATGAAAATCGTAAAGTAATGGCTGAGGCACAAGAAATTTATGAGCGGAGCCCGGTAGAAGAAAAGGCAAAAGACGGAGAGATACGAAAACAGTTTCAAGCGTTACAAAAAATCAACCCAGAAATAGTTGGATGGATTACGATGGATGATACACAAATTAATTATCCAATTGTTCAAGCTAAAGACAATGATTACTATTTATACCGTAATTATAAAGGGGAGGATATGCGAGCAGGCAGTATCTTTATGGACTATCGTAATGATGTGAAGTCGCAAAATCGAAATACAATTTTATACGGTCATCGTATGAAAGATGGTTCTATGTTTGCAAGCCTAAAAAAAATGTTAGATGAAGAGTTTTTTATGTCGCACCGCAAATTATATTACGATACTTTATTTGAGGGGTACGATGTCGAAGTATTTTCAGTGTATACGACAACAACTGATTTTTATTACATTGAAACGGATTTTAGCAGTGATACGGAATACACATCATTTTTGGAGAAAATTCAAGAAAAATCGCTGTACAAAACGGATACAAAAGTGACAGCAAGTGATCAAATCGTAACACTGTCGACGTGTGACTATGCACTTGATCCAGAAGCAGGAAGGTTAGTCGTGCATGCGAAACTAGTAAAAAGACAGTAAATAAAAAAGTATAGAATATGAGAAGTGGTAACGCTTCTCATATTCTATACTTTAAAAAAGAAATATGTTTACTGTGCTGCAGCCATTGGCATACGTACAACTTCAACATTGTAGTAAGTGATTTTATTATCAAGAATATATTCTGGCATCCCGCCTTGATGTGAGTGAGCATCTTTAAATGCTGAGCTCTTCGTCCAACCTTGGAAATCTTCTTTTGCATTCCAGCGTGTGCTAATTGTTACTTCATCATAATCAACTGTATTTTGCGTTAAAAGCACTTCTAATCCTAAAAAGCCTGGCATCGTTTCGACTTGACCTACTTTATTAAAACGCTCAATTAATTTATGTCCATTTCCCTTTGTAATTTTAGCTGTATTTGTAACAATAATCATGTTTATTCCTCCTATAAATGTTTCCTTTATTTTCGAGAACTCATATACATTAAATGATAATGAAAATCATTATCATTGTCAATGGCAAATGTGAAATAAATAGGTTTTTTTTATTATTTTGGACAGTAAGATTTCCATTTCAAAATGTAGTAAATATATAGCGGTTATGCGAGAGGATGAGCTAGTTGTACTAGCAAAGCAATAATATGGTATAGTGAAACGAGGCTGTTTTTTAGCCTTGTTTTTTTAAATGCTTCCTACTAATTAGAAAGCATTCAAATGGAAAGGAAGACATTACATGCGATCTGAAGTAACTATAAAAATAAAACCGAAATTTATAAAAGAAATTAAAAGTGGATATCCACTTATTTTAAAAGATGCCATTCAAAATTTAAATGATGTACGTGAAGAAGGGACAATCATCAAAGTAGTAGATGAGAAGAACCAATTCATCGGAAAAGGCTATTACGGAAAACAAAATAAAGGATATGGATGGATTTTAACAAGAAAAGAGAAAGAGCAAATTAATCAACCTTTCTTTGAAAGTAAAATCAAATCTGCTTTACATAAACGAAAACATTTTTATAAATCAAATGATACAACAGCTTTTCGTGTCCTAAATGGTGAAGGTGATGGCCTTGGTGGTTTAATCATCGATTATTATGACGGTTATTACGTAATAAGTTGGTATAGTGAAGGGATTTATACTTTCCGCGATGAAATCGTAGAAGCACTTCAAAAAGTAGCGAACTTTAAAGGTATCTATGAGAAAAAGCGTTTTGATACGAAAGGGAAATACATTGAAGATGATGATTTCGTAGCAGGAGAGCGCGGTGAGTTCCCACTTATCGTAAAAGAAAACGGTGTAAACTTTGCTGTATATTTAAATGACGGGGCGATGGTTGGTGTATTTTTAGATCAGCGTAACGTTCGAAAACAAATTCGTGATAAATATGCACAAGGAAGAACGGTTTTAAATATGTTCTCTTATACAGGAGCGTTCTCTGTATTTGCAGCACTTGGCGGCGCAAGTAAAACAACAAGTGTTGACCTTGCCAATCGTAGTTTAAGTAAAACGATTGAGCAGTTCAGTGTAAATGAAATTGATTACGAAGCACAAGACATTATCGTAGAAGATGTATTTTTATATTTCAAATATGCAGCTAAGAAAAAGATGAAATTTGATATGGTGGTACTTGATCCTCCAAGTTTTGCACGCTCTAAAAAATATACATTTAGCGCAGCGAAAGACTATAAAAACTTATTAAAAGAAACAATCGCGATTACAGAAAATAACGGTATTATCGTTGCTTCTACAAATTGTAGCGCGTTCGATATGAAAAAGTTTAAAGGTTTTATCGATACAGCATTTAAAGAAATGAATGGCAAATATAAAATATTAGAAGAACATTCTTTACCAGAAGATTTCCGTACAATTGATCAGTTTAAAGAGGGAGACTATTTAAAAGTAGTTTTCATCGAGAAAATTAAAGGTTAATAAAGAAAAAGGAGCTCAAGTTTAAATGAGCTCCTTTTCTTATTGAACGATATTTTGCACTCTGCCAACTTGCCCATCCTGCAATCGTACTTTAATACCGTGCGGATGAGAGGGTGAGTTAGTTAGAATATCTTTTACAATTCCTCTTGTTAGCTTGCCTGTACGTTGATCTTGTTTTAATACGATATCAACTTCAAGACCTGATGAAATGTTAGATCGTTTTTGTCCGTTCATTTATACACCTGTACGTCTACGTTGGTTGTTTGTTTTCTTCGTTTGTTGGTTTTGTAATTTTTTCGTTGCTTGGCTTTGATTTGTATTATTTGAACCATTTCCATTTCCTTGCTTTTTCTTTGCAAGTTGTTCGCGCATTAAATCAGCTAAGCTTACTTTTTTGTTTTCTGACATGATAAGTCTCCTTTATATAAAGTTAATTATGAACAATAGTAGTGAATTTTATCATATCATTGTTAGGGAAGGAAGGGAAGTTGGTTTAAAAATTCATATAATTCTTTCCAGCATTCCTTCGTTACGATACAATTAAAATGTTAATGTTTGTAAAAAAAGGGGATAGAAATATGTCACATCATATTTTATTAGTTGAAGATGACATCTCAATTCAAGAGATGGTTGAAACATATTTAGTAAAAGAAGGTTTTCAAGTTACAATCGCATCTGATGGAGAAGAAGGAGTTAACGCATTTTTAAAAGGTTCATTTGATTTGATTATCCTCGATATTATGATGCCGAAGTTAGATGGCTTAGAGGTTGTGCGAATCATTCGAGAAAAAAGTGCGGTGCCGATTTTAATGATGTCGGCAAAAGATACAGATGTTGATAAAGCTGTTGGGTTAGGACTTGGAGCAGATGATTACATTTGTAAGCCATTTTCTATGATTGAATTGGCAGCACGTGTAAAAGCCGCTATTCGAAGGTCTACAAAGTATTCAGCTGTGGAATCAAAAGATGAGGCCATTCAGATTGGTGATTTAATAATTGACCCAATTAATTTTACTGTGGAGAAAAAGGGAAGACAGCTTAAACTTACTTTAAAAGAATTTGAGATTTTAAAGCTATTCGTGAAGAATCAAAATCGTGTTTTTACGAAAGCACAAATATATACGCTTGTTTGGAATGAAGAATATTATGGTGATGATAATGTTATTAATGTTCATATGAGAAGATTACGTGAGAAAATTGAAAGTGATCCATCTAATCCAGAATATATTAAAACATTATGGGGCATCGGCTATAAGTTGGAAGTGATGTAGTATGGTTGTATTTTTAACAGTGGTGATTATTATATTGCTTATCGTTATTTACGTGCAATATAAAATTAGGAAAAATAGTAGTAGGAATTTACGCTACACGTATGAGAAGTTAAATCGAATTGTAAAAGAACAAACTGGTGAGAAGCTATTAACTATGACAGATAATCTAGAATTGCAAAAGTTATTAGTGGCAATTAATCATTTATTAGATGCAAAACAGAAAACGAATGCAGATCATGCGAAAGTAGAAATTTCGATGAGAAAAATGCTTTCAAATATTTCACATGATTTAAAGACGCCACTAACCGTTATTCTTGGATATACAGAAATGTTAAATAAGGATAAAACGATAAATAAAGAAGAACAGCAAATGTTACTTGAAAAGGTGCATGTGAAAACACTAGAAGTAATGGAACTGATTCATAAGTTTTTTGATTTAGCAAAATTAGAATCTGGTGACAAGGCAATCGAGATAACAAAAGTAAATATGAATGAAGTTTGTCGCGAGAAGATTTTATCTTTTTATGATTTAGTGACGACGAAAGGGTTTCAAGTTCATATTGATATACCAGAAAGAAATATATATGCACGTGGAAATGTAGAAGTATTAGGTAGAGTATTGAATAATTTAATATCAAATGCGATTACATATGGAGACGATGGAAAGAGACTAGGTATGACTTTAAGAGATGATGAAACGAACGTGTATATAGACGTATGGGATACAGGAAAAGGAATTGATGAATCTCATATTGATAAAGTGTTTGAGCGTATGTACACACTTGAAGATTCGAGAAATAGATTGTACCAAGGAAGCGGTCTAGGGTTAACGATTACGAAAAGACTTGTGGAAGCGATGGATGGAGAAATTCATCTTTCTAGTAAGCCGTATGAAAAAACAATTTTTACAGTTGTATTAACAAAGATGCAGTTTTAGCTTGTAGAGAAGTAGATTCTACAAGCTTTTTTTTCAGTGTAAGAAATTTGTAAGGAACGGGTAAGAAAAAAGAGATTTCCGTTGTCTATTATAGAAATATAAAGTAGTGCGAAAGGAGACAGTGACATGACATATATATTAAAAACGAATCAGTTAACGAAAGTGCTTAAAGGGAAAGAAGTTATTTCTAGCGTTAACATGCATGTGAAAAAAGGAGAGATATACGGTTTCTTAGGACCAAATGGTGCTGGTAAAACAACGATTATGAAAATGATTACGAATTTAATTAAACCGACGGGCGGTGATATTGAAATTTTCGGTGAGAAGTTAACAGACACTTCTTATGAAGTATTAAAAAGAATGGGAACAATTATTGAATATCCGGTTTTTTATGAGAAGCTAACAGCAAAGGAAAACTTAGAATTACATTGTGAATATATGGGCTATTACGATAAAAATGCAATTGATCATGCTTTAAATTTAGTGAAACTGCACGGCATTGATAATAAAAAAGTAAAAGATTTTTCATTAGGGATGAAACAACGACTCGGTATTGCAAGGGCAATCATGACAAAACCAGAGCTACTTATTTTAGATGAACCGATTAACGGTTTAGATCCAATTGGTATTAAAGAATTAAGAGATCTATTTAAAATGTTGTGTAAGGAATATGGAATCACTCTATTAGTTTCTAGTCATATTTTAGGTGAGATGGAACAAATGGCAGATACAATTGGCTTTATTCAAAATGGGAAACTAATAAAAGAAGTTTCAATGAAGAGTATTAATGGAAAACAAACAGAGTACATTGAAATCACTGTTCCTGATGTAAAACGTGCAGCTTATATTCTAGAAGATAAACTCGGTATAAAAAATTACAAAATAATGAGTGGAAACATGATTCGTGTTTATGAATTGGCAGCGACTCAGCAAGCCATTTCAAAAGCACTCATTATGAACGATATAGAGATAGAAAGTATTAATAAGAAACATAGTTCCTTAGAAGAGTATTTCTTAAATGTAATGGATGGAGAAGGCATTCATGCTTAATGGAGGTGGTTTATATGTTTAAACTAATGAAGCTCGAATGGAAGAAACATCAACTATCTAGTTACTTTAAAGGGGTAACGATTTGTATTATAGCAATTTTTGCTGCGGTAAGTCTTATGGGGCTGGGAGCGAAAGGTGAAGGAGATGCGGCGCTCACTGATTTTACAAAATATATGACCTTAGCAAACATCTTTATTAGGATGACATTTCTTATTTTTAGTTCGGTCATTTTATCACGTTTAGTAATTGATGAGTATAAGAACAAAACAATGCAACTATTGTTTATGTATCCATTGCAAAGGAAAATGTTAATGAGGGCGAAATTAACAATTGTTTTTAGTTTTTGCTTTGTGAGCATGATTATCGCTACCTTCATTATTAGTTTTCTCATATTTTTTATGAATCCAATGATGGGAGTAATTGAAACGCCTGTTACGATGGGTGAAATAATAGCTACCATTCCAGCTATTTTTATAAATGCATTTATGATATCCGGTATTAGTTTAATCCCTTTATTTTTTGGGATGAGGAAGAAATCGACACCGACAACGATTACTTCGGCAGTAATAATCGGGATGATAATGATCAGTAACATTGGAAACAATCAAGTAAGTTTTTATGATTTTATAGTTATCCCAATTGTGCTCTGTTTATTAGGGATTTTTATTAGTTATCTTTCGTATCGAAAAATCGACAAGATTGATGTGGCGTAAAACAAGCGTAAAACAACGACGAACTGGGGTATGATCAGTGAAGAAAATAATAGTAATTTCTATTTTATTTCTTACAATTGCTAGTGTAGTTTTTGGTTTTAAGACATTTCATGTGAAAGATTTTAAGAAAGAAACTTCTTTTGAGATAAACAATATAAAAGAAATAGAAGTGGACAATGAAAACTGGGATATTGAATTTAAAAGTACAGATTCTAACCAAATAGTAATTTCTGCTCAAGGTGAACGAGTAGATAAAGAGATAGATCCCGTCAAAATAGAAAATGACGGAAATAAAATTGTGGTTAAGCAAAAACAAAAAATGACCAGATTTTTTAATGGTTTTACGTTTAAGAAGAAAAATAGCATCTCTATATCTATTCCGAAGAATAAAATAGATAAAATTGTATTAAATAATAAATCGGGTGACGTGAAAATAAGCGATATAGTAGTAAAAAGTATCGTGACAAAAGGAAAATCTGGAGATGAAATGATTGTAGGACTATCGGCAGAGAAAGGCGAATTCATATCGCAAAGTGGAGAGTTAGCTGTAAAAGATAGTTCAGTACAAGAGTTAAACATAAAGTCTACGACTGGTGGTAACTATATAACAAATGTAAACAACTTAAATATGAACATCAATTCAACATCCGGTGAAGTATTACTGAAAGATATGACAGAAGGAAAATCATTATTTGTAGAAACAAAATCAGGAGATATTGGCGTAAGGTATAAAGGTGTTCCGACTTCTTTGAAACTTACAGCTAAAAGTAATTCGAATGACATAATGGTGAATGTAAATGGATTAAAGAAAGACAAGAATACTGAAAAGATAATAGAAGGAACCATCGGTGATGCAACAAACGAAGTGAAGATTTTAAGTAAATCAGGAGCAATCTATATTGATTAAGTCTTAACCGGGAGGAGGACCATCATGCTACGTCTTATGAAGCTAGAACTGAAAAAATTTAAGCTCGGATGGTATGTGAAGAGAGCAGTTATTGCAAATCTCGTCATACTGACACTATTAATATTTGTTAGTATCGTTTCTCAAATAGAGGGAGATCCAGAAATAAGAGATCCGCAGGCGATTTTGTTAATGGCTAGTGCAATAGTAAGAGCAACATTTATTATTTTTGGTGCTGTACTAATAGCTAAGTTAATAATTGATGAATATAAAACCAAAACAATATTACTCATGTTTTCTTATCCAATTAATCGAAAGAAAATAATGATTAGTAAGTTGGCTATTACAGCAATATTAACATTCATAACAGTTATTTTATCTAATATTTTTGTAGTAGGAATTTTCATTGGAATGGATAGTTATTTTTCGATTCTTTCTAATCCATTCACAGTAGATCAATTGATTCAAGAAGGGATAAATCTCGTTCCTTTAGCCATTGCAACTGCTGGAATAAGCTTAATTCCTCTATACTTCGGGATGCGTAAACGTTCTGTGCCAGCTACAATCGTTTCTTCTATTATCGTTGTATTAATTGCAATTAATAACCAGCCCATATTTCCTATAGCGACGTTTCTTCCGCTTCAATTCACATTTGCAGCGATTGGAGTTGCGATTGCATATTACGGAATTAAAAATATAGAGAAGGAAGATATAACAGTATGACAAGAATACGTAAAAAAAGAGTTGGCGTTACACCAACTCTTTTTTGTATATGTATGCTTCGTTACTACTCCGTAAATTTGTAATGTTTGCTTAAATACTCTTGAACTCCTGGAGAAATGTTAAAGTTATTAGGACTTTTATATTCGATAGTAAACTCTCCATCTTCAATTGTTTCAAAGGCGATTGCATAGCTATTCATTTTAGCATCGTAAGAAGTATTTTTGACTTTTGCATCTAGATTAAAGTATTTTGTAATATACTCTTTTGATTCAGCAATTGCGGTTTGTTTTCCCCAAGGGGTACCATAACTTGTGAAATAAAGAGATACACCGATAACTCCAATGATAGAAGTTAGTAAGAGAGTTCTTATTGTTATTTTTTTGTTTTTTGTATTCAATTTAGTTCCCTCCAATTAATATGAATTTATCTTAATGTATTTTCTCATAAAATACCATTTAGTAGAAAATAGTTTCACATGAAACAAGTTACAGAAAAAGACAAGGTGAATTATTTATCAAGACCTAAATTTAAAAAAGATAAATAAATTAAAGGAGATTACATATTTTATATGACTAATATGTAATCTCCTTTCTTATTCAACAATCGCGCCCGATTGTTGAAGATCGTTTTTCTTATTGAACTAACGCATCTGTTCGTTAAGTGTAACTCTTCCCAATTACTTGATATTATATAGGTGAATAGAAAGATAAATTAAAATTTAGTTTAGTAGTTGTAAAAGTAGGTTATTTATATTATTCTATTATAATTTTTCGAAAAGGAGAGTTTATGAAAAAGATTATTGTTTTTGTATTAACGATATTTATATTATTCTCAGGATTCGCAACACAAAGTTATGCGTTGTCTGATTCGAAATCTGCGGCAATACAAGCGTTGCTAGATGATGCCTCTCGTATATCAGGTGTGCCGGGAATGTCAATCTCAATACTTGCTGATGATGAAGTGTTCTACTTTTCTTCAGGGTATGCTGACCGTGAAAAGGGGTTGTCTGCAAGTGAAAATACACTCTATGAGTTGGCCTCGGTGAGTAAAGCTTTTACTGGTATGGGGATTTTGCTATTGGAAGAGCAAGGGCTGCTATCAATGACTGACCCTATCCAAAAATATTTACCTTGGTTTACGTTAAAGTATCAAGGTAAACCTGTTGATATGCAAAACCTTACACTAAATAACTTTCTTCACCATACCAGCGGCCTAACAAATATTAGACATATTCAAAATATTCCACAAGGTAATACGCCTGATATGTTGCAAAAGACTGTGGAAACGCTGGTAGATGCAGAATTGGCGTTCTCTCCCGGTGAACAATATAACTATGGAACCGTTAATTATGACGTATTGGGTTTGGTTATTGAGATTGTATCACGACAAAGCTATGAAGACTTTATGAAGGAACAGGTATTTCTACCCTTAGGTCTTCACCAGACGTATGTTTATAAAGAAGATGCTCAAGCCACTGGACAGTTAGCACAGGGCTACCGTTCTTCCTTTTTTATAACAACTCCATTTAACGCTCCGGATTATGCTGGGAATAAACCTGCCGGCTATATCATTTCTAATACAAAAGATATGGCGCGTTGGATGGGCATACAGATGGGTCTCGTGCAGGACATACCCGAAATATTTCACAGGGCCATCGAAAAATCACATAGGGGTGATATGTCTGTTTCGGCTGTCAATGATATGTATTATGCGGCAGGTTGGTCGGTAAACGCCGAACAAACGTTTATAGAACACACTGGGGGTAATCCAAATTTTAGTACCGAAGTAGCCATACTGCCAAATGAAAGAACAGCCATCTGCTTACTGAGCAACGGCGCAAATACCAATATAAACCTGGTACTAAAAGTTAAAAATATATTAAACGGCAATCTAGCTCAGTCATATGAGATAAGCGGCACACAGCTTTTGGACATCATTTTGTCGTCTACCACAATTATTCTTTGTCTATTAGCCGTTCTGTTATTTTTCTTAGGATTAAGAAAAAGGAAAACGAATGAGCAGCAGCCAATGACAAAAAAGAGAACAATCGTAACAATTATTTTCCTAATCGCTACGATTGCCCAGTGTATAATGTTTTTTGCCTTCGATTGGTCAACGATACTTATTTGGCAAACATATAGTGTTCTTACAGCTTTAATTTCGTCAACATTATTAACAGCAAGCATTACTTGGTTTGTATATACTCACCGATTAGATGCCTCGGTCCGAAAATAAGTATAATATTAAGTAAATAAATCCTAATTTATCGATATTCTTAATTTAAAAAACAGAAGACACCTCGGTGTCTTCTTTAATGTCATCGACACTTCTCCTAGTTAAACCCACTTGCTATTTCTTTCACTAACCTGCCTCGTTAGTAGAAGAAGGATTTTTAAACAACTATATTATTTTTTAAATGACTTTATTGTAAATTAAACAACTTTATTATCTCTGTACACCAAGTCAATTGAACGGTGTTATTTATATGATAATAGCACATTTTTTTATAGGACACTAAAGCTACAAGTGACACCGTTGTGGTAAAAAATGAAGTTGTTGTAACAAATAAGGTCATTTGTAGTACAAAAAAAGGATAGATAGAGTAAATTTTATTATGCTCATCTATCCTTCATTTATTTTCACATATAATGTCTGACATTAAATAGAGATATTTTATTATCATACATTTGAAGCAATATCTTGACTTTTAATAAAAATAGGACACCTTGTCTTTTTCTGTCATTACATTTTAGGAGCTTCCATTCCAGCTGCAGCCCATTCTTCTTTTGCAGGACCATATACGCCAGGGACTGTTAAGCCAGCTTGACGCATTAAAACAGTCATCTGTCCGCGGTGGTGATTTTGATGATTGATGAGTGTCATTAAAAATATAGAATTCGGCATAGGACGACCAAAGAAGTCATTAATAGTAGTTAAGTCTTTATCAGTCCATTCGCTTTGCAGTGCTTCAATAAAAGCCGTATTCACTTTGCGATACCCATCTGCAATTGTTTTTGTTGAAGTTGGTACAGGATAATCTTTTGTTTCTCCTTCAAACTTAAGCCCTGTGCCAGATAGCATAACAGGAAGTGCTGTAACGATATGCCAAGCGACTCTCCCTAACGTCCAGTGCCCAGGTGCAATTTCTTGTGATAAAGATTCATCTGTTAATGTATCGAGCATCTTTTGGGTAGACTCAGCCTCGTATTTCCATGATTGTAGAAAACCTTCAATGGTTTGGTACACCCCCTACTTATGTTCATAGATTAAATTCGAGATACTTAATTCATTCCCTTTTTATAGAAAAAATTTCAATACATATTGATACGATATAAAAATAATTAGAAAATATTTGTAAAAGTGTCAGAAAATCAATCTTTTCATTCGTATATGTAATGAATAAAGAATAGAGTAAAGAGTGGTGATAAGGGTGAAGGACATAGAAATAGTAGAAGGTCTTCGAAAACAAGACATGTTAGCGTTACGTACAGTCATTGATCAATATGGAGGTTTAATTTATAAGGTGGTTCATAGTGTTTTAGATACGGCACAGAGTAAGGTGCTAGTGGATGAATGTGTTGATGATATTTTATTAATCGTTTGGTACAACATTAATAGTTATGATGAAAATCGTGGGAAGTTTAGAAATTGGCTTATATCTGTTGCGAAATTTAAAGCCATTGATTATAAACGAAAAGTAATAAGGTCTATCAATTACAAGAGTTTCAGCAAGACATATATGTAGAAGGAAAAAATGTTAATTTAACAAAATATGAGGGCATTTTAAGTGTTAATATTTTTTGGGAATTTTGACGAAAAAATAACGATTTATACGGATTTTAATATATCGTATTAAAATGCATACGTGTATCAAGGTTGAAGGAGCTGAAATTCCTTTAATGAGGAAGGCGAAAGTACAAGCGAAAGGAGAGCGTATTGCATGTAATATTTATTAGAATGTAAGGAAAAAAACTTTGTTTATAAAAGGTTTTTTCCAGAGCGGGTAGTTGATAAGGAAAATAAAAACTGATTTTTATTAGAAAGATATTTTTAATTAGTGGGCTGTACTTAAAAGATCGAACACGAAGGAGGGTCAACATGTCTTTATGGAGTAATAATGCAAATGGATATTGTGGATGTAATAATCAAAATGGTTTACATGTTGATTCGTGCTGTTTTAGTTGTGATGGGACAGTTCCTAAGCTCGGTCCAACAGGTCCAACGGGAGCGACAGGTTCAACAGGAGCAACAGGAGCAACAGGAGCGACAGGAGCAACGGGAGCGACAGGTTCAACAGGAGCAACGGGAGCAACGGGAGCAACGGGTTCAACGGGAGCAACGGGAGCAACGGGTTCAACGGGAGCAACGGGAGCAACGGGAGCAACGGGAGCAACAGGAGCAACAGGAGCAACGGGAGTAACAGGAGCAACAGGTTCAACAGGAGCAACAGGAGCGACAGGAGCAACGGGAGCGACAGGTTCAACAGGAGCAACGGGAGCAACGGGAGCAACGGGAGTAACAGGAGCAACAGGAGCAACGGGAGCAACAGGTTCAACAGGAGCAACGGGAGCAACAGGTCCAACGGGAGCAACAGGTCCAACAGGCCCAACAGGTTTAACAGGAGCAACGGGAGCAACAGGAGCAACAGGAGCAACGGGAGCGACAGGTTCAACAGGAGCAACGGGAGCAACGGGAGAAACGGGAGCAACGGGTTCAACGGGAGCGACAGGAGCAACGGGAGTAACGGGAGCAACAGGAGCAACAGGAGCAACGGGAGCAACAGGTCCAACGGGTTCAATGGGAGCAACAGGTCCAACGGGTTCAACGGGAGCAACGGGAGCGACAGGTTCAACAGGAGCAACGGGAGCAACAGGTCCAACGGGAGCGACAGGTTCAACGGGAGCAACGGGAGCAACAGGAGCAACAGGAGCAACAGGTTCAACGGGAGCAACGGGAGCAACAGGAGCAACGGGAGTAACGGGAGCAACAGGAGCAACGGGGGCAACAGGAGCAACGGGAGTAACGGGAGCAACAGGAGCAACGGGGGCAACAGGAGATACAGGAGCAACAGGTACAAGTATAACTGCGACGTATGCATTTGCGAATAATACATCGGGTACGGCAATATCAGTATTACTTGGTGGGACAAATGTCCCACTTCCAAATAATCAGAATATCGGTCCGGGAATTACAGTATCGGGGGGAAACACAGTATTTACGGCCGCAAATGCTGGGAATTATTACATTTCATATACAATTAATATAACGGCTTCATTATTAGTTAGTTCACGAATTACAATTAATGGGGCACCACTTGCTGGAACTATCAACGCTCCTGCATTAGCAACGACTTCATTTAGTGCAACAATTATTACGACTCTTGCAGCGGGGAGTGCAATTAGTTTGCAGTTGTTTGGTTTAGTGGCTATTGCAACATTATCAACGACTACACCTGGTGCAGTTTTAACGATTATAAGATTAAGCTAATTAATGATAACTCTCTTATTCTTTTAAAATTAGGAGAGTTTATACATATAATAAGAAGTTAATGAAGTAAAGCATAGTTATATTAAAGTAAGAATATTATGATTGTAACGCTGTTCTGACTATAATATAATGAAAACAATCATCATGAATGAACATTCATTTATTTTAACAAGTATTGGAAGGGGGAATGAGAGTGGAAAAACCTTGGTTGCAGAGTTATCCAGAGGAAATTCCAGGGACGATTTCATATGATATTCAGCCACTTCATGGATATTTAGAGAAAATGGCTTCTCGTTATCCAGAAAAGAAAGCGCTTCACTTTTTAGGTAAAGATGTTACATTTTCAGATTTCCATGACAAGGTGAAGAAATTTGCGAATTACCTTCAAAGGCTTGGTATTGAAAAAGGTGATAGAGTTGCGATTATGCTACCAAATTGTCCGCAATCTGTAATAGGTTATTATGGTACATTGCTTGCGGGGGGAATTGTCGTACAAACGAATCCTCTTTATACAGAAAGAGAGCTTGAGTATCAACTTCATGACTCAGGGGCAAAAGTTATTCTTTGTCTTGATTTGGTGTTTCCTAGAGTTACTAACGTTCAAAAGGCTACAAGGCTTGAGCACATTATCGTAACTCGTATTGCTGATTTTTTACCTTTCCCTAAAAATCTATTGTATCCATTTGTGCAGAAAAAACAGTCGAATTTAGTTGTGAAAGTATCAGAAAGTGAAACGATTCATCTTTGGAATTCAGTAGAAAGAGAAGTGAATACAGATGTTGAAGTGCCTTGTGATCCTGAAAATGATCTAGCTCTTTTACAGTACACAGGAGGAACAACTGGATTTCCAAAAGGGGTTATGTTAACGCATAAAAATCTCGTTTCGAACACTTTAATGGGAGCGCATTGGTTATATAATTGTAAAGAAGGAGAAGAAGTAATTCTTGGTGTTCTTCCGTTTTTTCATGTGTACGGGATGACAGCTGTAATGAATTTAAGTATTATGCAAGGATATAAAATGGTTCTTATTCCGAAGTTTGATATGAAAATGGTTTTTGAAGCAATTAAGAAGCATAAAGTCACACTATTTCCAGGAGCACCAACTATTTATATTGCTCTTTTAAATAGCCCTCTTTTAAAAGAATACGATATTTCTTCTATTGAGGCTTGTATTAGTGGCTCTGCACCACTTCCGGTAGAAGTACAGGAAGAGTTTGAGAGAGTTACAGGTGGTAAATTAGTAGAAGGATATGGATTAACGGAGTCATCACCAGTTACACATGGGAATTTCTTATGGGAAAAACGTGTGCCAGGAAGTATTGGTGTGCCGTGGCCGGATACGGAGGCAATCATTATGTCACTTGAAACAGGAGAGGCATTACCTCCAGGTGAAATTGGTGAAATTGTTGTAAAGGGTCCGCAAATCATGAAAGGGTATTGGAATAAACCAGAGGAAACGGCAGCTGTACTGCAAGATGGCTGGCTCCATACAGGTGATGTAGGCTACATGGATGAGGATGGCTTTTTCTATGTGAAAGATCGTAAGAAAGATATGATTGTTGCTAGTGGTTTTAACGTCTATCCTCGTGAAGTAGAAGAGGTATTATATGAATGTGAAAAGGTGCAAGAAGTAGTAACAATCGGTGTTCCTGATCCATATCGAGGAGAAACTGTAAAAGCGTTTGTTGTTTTGAAAGAAGGTGTAGAATGTTCTGAAGAAGAATTAGATCAGTTTGCACGTAAATATTTAGCAGCTTACAAAGTTCCGAAAATATATGAATTTCGAAGTGAGTTGCCAAAGACGACAGTCGGAAAAATTTTACGCCGTGTTCTAATAGATGAAGAGAAGAGAAAGAATGAGGATGAGCAAACGGGCTAAGGCCCTTTCTTTTTGAAAAAATAGGATTGACACTTTTCTAAATAGTCAGTATTATAAGAATATGAATGACTATTCATTCAGTCATCTTCTTGAAGGGGACAGTAAAGTGAAGAAAAATAGACCGAAATACAATCAAATTATTGATGCAGCAGTCATTGTGATTGCAGAGAATGGATACCATCAAGCGCAAGTTTCTAAAATTGCAAAGCAAGCTGGGGTAGCTGATGGCACGATTTATTTATATTTTAAAAATAAAGAAGATATATTAATATCCTTATTCCAAGAGAAGATGGGAGAATTTGTTGAAACAATTCGTCAAAAAACAGCAGGAATTGAAAGCGCTGTAGCGAAGTTATTCATGTTGGTAGAAACGCACTTCTTGCTGTTGTCGCAAAATGATCCTCTTGCTATAGTTACGCAATTAGAGCTAAGACAGTCCAATCAAGACTTGCGCCTTAAAATAAATGAAGTGTTAAAAGGCTACTTACAAGTTATGGATGAGATTTTAGAAACAGGTATAAAGCAAGGTGAATTCCAGGCGGATTTAAATGTTCGCGTGGCAAGACAAATGATCTTTGGAACAGTGGATGAAGTTGTGACCAATTGGGTAATGAGCGATCATAAGTATGATCTGGTCGCACTTTCGAAAACGGTACATGGGCTACTTAGTGCAGCTTGTGGTTATCGTCAATAATGGGAGGGATCATGTTGAAATTCCTATCTGTAAAAGTTGAAGACCATATTGCGGTGGCGACGCTAAATCATGCGCCAGCTAATGCAATGTCTTCACAAGTTATGCATGACGTTACTGAATTAATCGATCAAGTGGAAAAGGATGATAACATTCGTGTTGTTGTTCTACATGGTGAAGGGCGTTTCTTCTCAGCAGGAGCAGATATTAAAGAATTTACATCTGTTACTGAAGCGAAGCAAGCGACAGAATTAGCACAGCTTGGACAAGTTACGTTTGAGCGTGTTGAAAAATGTTCAAAACCAGTTATTGCGGCAATTCATGGAGCGGCACTTGGCGGTGGCCTGGAGTTTGCTATGTCTTGCCACATGCGCTTTGTAACTGAAAGTACAAAGCTTGGTTTACCTGAATTAACACTTGGATTAATTCCTGGTTTTGCAGGTACACAGCGTTTACCGCGTTATGTTGGTAAAGCGAAAGCTTGTGAAATGATGTTAACAAGTACACCAATTACTGGTGCAGAAGCATTACAATGGGGGCTTGTTAACGGGGTATTTTCTGAAGAATCTATTTTAGAAGATACGCTTAAAATTGCAAAACAGATTGCTGGAAAAAGTCCAGCAACAACTCGTGCTGTGCTAGAGTTATTACAAACGACAAAATCGTCTCATTATTATGAAGGTGTACAGCGTGAATCACAGATTTTTGGTGAAGTGTTTACGAGTGAAGATGGAAGAGAAGGTGTAGCAGCGTTTTTAGAAAAACGTAAGCCTTCATTTAGTGGTAGGTAGTCCAATTATTTTTTTAATATAAATTAACAGAATTTTAAAATTGATAGAATCTTTCTGAAAAATAAGGGGGTAAATGGAATGAACATCTACGTACTCATGAAACGAACATTTGATACAGAAGAAAAAATCGTAATTAAAAACGGTGCAATTTACGATGGCGAAGCGGAATTCATCATCAACCCTTACGACGAATATGCGATTGAAGAAGCAATTCAAGTAAGAGATGCACAAGGTGGAGAGGTTACTGTTGTAACAGTTGGTGGCGAGGATAGTGAGAAAGAACTTCGTACTGCGTTAGCGATGGGCTGCGATAAAGCGGTATTAATCAATATTGAAGATGATGTTGAAAATGGTGATCAGTTCACGACAGCAAAAGTGCTTGCTGAATATTTAAAAGATAAAGAAGTAGATTTAATTTTAGGCGGGAACGTTGCGATTGACGGCGCATCTGGACAAGTTGGTCCACGCGTGGCTGAAGCGTTAAACATTCCATACGTAACGACAATTACAAAGCTTGAAATTGACGGTACAAATGTGAAGATTGAGCGTGATGTTGAAGGAGATACAGAAGTAATTGAAACATCATTACCAGTTTTAGTAACAGCGCAACAAGGTTTAAATGAACCACGTTATCCATCACTTCCAGGTATTATGAAAGCGAAGAAAAAGCCACTAGAAGAAGTAGAATTAGATGATTTAGATCTAGAAGAAGATGATGTGGAAGCAAAAACAAAAACAATTGAAATCTATTTGCCTCCTAAGAAAGATGCAGGAAAAGTGTTACAAGGCGAGCTGCAAGATCAAGTAAAAGAACTTGTATCGTTGCTCCACACAGAAGCGAAAGTAATCTAATAAAATACGAAATTATATATGCAGGAGGGAAAATCTATGGCTCGTAAAGTATTAGTAATGGGTGAAGTTCGTGATGGATCGCTACGTAACGTTTCATTTGAAGCGGTAGCAGCAGCAAAAACAATTGCAGAAGGCGGTGAAGTGGTAGGTCTTCTAGTTGGAGACAGCGTTGCCTCTTTTGCAAATGAATTGATTCATTACGGTGCAGATCGCGTTGTGACAGTTGAAAATGATAAATTAAAATCATATACGTCTGATGGTTATGCGCAAGCGTTTTTAGCTGTATATGCTGAAGAAAATCCAGAAGGTATTGTATTTGGACATACAGCACTTGGTAAAGATTTATCACCAAAATTAGCAGCGAAGCTTGAAGCTGGTTTAGTTTCTGACGTAACTGCTTTAGAAGTTGAAGGTGGAAATGTTATCTTCACTCGTCCAATTTACTCTGGTAAAGCGTTCGAGAAGAAGATTGTAACAGATGGTATCTTATTTGCGACAGTGCGTCCAAATAACATTACAACGCTTGAAAAAGATGAATCTCGCATCGGTGATGTATCTTCTATTACAGTTGATGTAAAAGATTTACGTACAATCATTCAAGATGTCGTCCGTAAAACTGCAGAAGGTGTAGATCTTTCTGAAGCGAAAGTTATTATCGCAGGTGGACGCGGTGTGAAGAGTGAAGAAGGATTTAAACCATTAAAAGAGTTAGCTGACGTGCTAGGCGGCGCTGTTGGGGCATCTCGTGGTGCTTGTGACGCTGAGTATTGTGATTACTCATTACAAATTGGTCAAACTGGTAAAGTTGTTACGCCAGACCTATACATTGCGTGCGGTATCTCTGGTGCGATTCAGCATTTAGCTGGTATGTCTAACTCGAAAATAATTGTTGCGATTAATAAAGATCCAGAAGCGAGTATCTTCAAAGTAGCTGACTATGGTATTGTTGGTGACCTATTTGAAGTTGTACCTCTTTTAACAGAAGAATTTAAAAAGTTAAAAGTACATTCATGATTTGAGTACCCTTGAGTTCTAAGTGAAGTACCCCTATATATAGAAAAAGGTGAGGGATCCCCTGTCTCTCACCTTTTTAGTATTTCATCCGTATTTTTATATAGTATAAAGGGACATTTTTTTGTTACAATACATAACGATACATAATATTCGCCACGTATATAAGTTAATGTTATACTCTTGGTAGAATATACTTGAAGGAGGAAATAAAATGGCAATTGTAAATGCAAACGACCAAAGCTTCGCAGCTGAAACTGGCGAAGGTGTTGTATTATTAGATTTCTGGGCACCTTGGTGTGGACCTTGTAAAATGATCGCTCCTGTATTAGAAGAAATCGATGCAGAGTTAGGCGAGAAAGTAAAAGTAGTAAAAGTAGACGTTGATGAGAACCAAGAAACTGCTCGTCAATTCGAAGTAATGAGTATTCCAGCTCTTTTCGTATTAAAAGACGGTAAAGTAGTTGATCAAACGTTAGGTTATAAACCGAAAGAAGCGTTAGTAGAATTAGTTTCTAAACACTTCTAAAATAAAGAAGCTACCATTTGGTAGCTTTTTTTATTTTCTTTTTTATAACCTTTCCGTTACAATAAAAGAACGTATGTTGGGTGTTTTGGCATAGTATGTTTTCATGTGAAAATAAAAATGCTAAGCATGTAGAAATGGAGGGTGACGAGTGCACGAACATTTGAAAGAGAAGTTGGCTATTTTACCAGATCAACCTGGTTGTTATTTAATGAAAGATAAGCAAGGAACGGTTATATATGTCGGTAAGGCAAAAGTACTAAAAAATCGTGTGCGCTCGTACTTTACTGGTTCGCATGATGGGAAAACACTTCGGCTTGTAGGAGAAATTGTTGACTTTGAATATATCGTAACCTCCTCAAATTTGGAGGCTCTTATTTTAGAGTTAAATTTAATTAAAAAATATGATCCAAAATATAATATTCAATTAAAAGATGATAAAACATATCCTTTCATTAAAATTACAGCTGAAAAACAGCCGCGCTTACTCATTACGCGAAATGTAAAAAAGGATAAAGGAAAGTATTTTGGTCCTTATCCAAATGCGCAATCAGCTCATGAAACAAAGAAATTATTAGATCGTATGTATCCGCTTCGTAAATGCTCAAATATGCCAGATAAAGTTTGCTTATATTATCATATGGGCCAATGTTTAGCGCCTTGTGTGAAAGAAGTAACGGAAGAGCAAAATAAAGAAATTGTAGATGAAATTATTAAGTTTTTAAATGGTGGACATAAAGAAGTTCGATCAGAATTAGAAACAAAGATGTATGAGGCTTCAGAGAAACTAGAATTTGAACGGGCGAAAGAGTTGCGCGATCAAATTGCTCATATTGATGCAATTATGGAAAAACAAAAAATGATTATGAGTGACTTAGTGGATCGTGACGTGTTTGGATATGCGGTTGATAAAGGATGGATGTGTGTTCAAGTTTTCTTTGTTAGAAAAGGAAAGTTAATTGAGCGTGATGTTTCTATGTTTCCAATCTATGATGAACCAGAAGAGGGATTTTTAACGTTTATCGGTCAATTTTATGAAAACAGTAGTCACTTTAAACCGAAGGAAATTGTCGTTCCAGGAAGTATAGATTCAGAATTAGTAGAACGCTTTTTAGAAGTTGAAGCGACACAGCCGAAACGTGGTAAGAAAAAAGACCTTGTAGAATTAGCAAATAAAAACGCAAAAATTGCACTAGAAGAGAAATTTTACTTAATTGAACGTGATGAAGAGCGGACGGTTAAAGCTATTGATAATTTAGGGAAGCAGCTTGGTATTGAAACCCCATATCGTATTGAAGCGTTTGATAACTCGAATATTCAAGGGATAAATCCCGTTTCCGCAATGATTGCTTTTATCGATGGGAAACCAGCAAAGAAAGAATATCGGAAATATAAAATTAAAACGGTTCAAGGTCCTGATGATTACGAATCTATGAGGGAAGTTGTAAGACGCCGTTATACGAGGGCGCTTAAAGAGAATTTACCTTTACCAGATTTAATCATTATTGATGGTGGAAAAGGCCATCTGGCCGCTACAAGTGATGTTCTGGAGAATGAACTAGGATTATATATTCCAATGGCAGGGCTTGTAAAAGATGACAAACATAAAACATCACATTTAATTATTGGAGATCCGCCTGAACCTGTGATGCTTGAGAGGAATAGCCAAGAATTTTATTTATTGCAACGCATTCAAGATGAAGTGCATAGATTTGCAATTACATTCCATCGCCAGTTGCATGGGAAATCGGTCATTCAATCAGCATTGGATGATATTCCAGGAATCGGTGATAAACGGAAAAAGGTATTGTTAAAACATTTTGGCTCATTAAAAAAGATGAAAGAAGCTTCTGTAGCAGAATTTGTCGAAGCAGGTATGCCGAAAAATGTCGCAGAGACGATTTATACGTATTTAACAGATAAGAAGACGTTGTAGTTTACAACGTCTTCTGTTTTTTGGTATAATTTCTGAAGATTTAAAATAAATACATATGAATGAAAATACAAAAAAGTCAACTAAACTTATATGTCTAGTTGACCGTAGGCAAGGTTACACTTCAATGAGATCTTTTATATCCCATTTCACAAGAAATGTAATAGAGTCTGAACGCTTTTTCTTTTCTTCATAAGACTCTGCAACGACGTTTCGTTGCTTCTGAATTTGCTCAGCGATGAATCCAGCTTCTAATTGATAAGAAGAATGTCTTTTTGTTTTTGACGTTCAGCAATGAGTGTGCCTTTAAGTTGGAATTGCATTTCACGACGTTTATGTTCAATGATGCTTAAAGTGCCCCAACCAGCTTTTTCAAAAAACTGAATGACTTCTTCAATTGTTTCTAGCGGATATTTTCTTGCAAGGTTTCTGCCGGACCAGTATAAAATACCGTCTAAATCGTTACCAATTAAATCAGGTAGTAATTCTTCACGTAGCAATTCATAAGCGAAGGCGTTCAATGAAACATCTTCTAAAGATGTTATATCGATTGTATTTTTGCTCACAATATTCCCCTCTTTCTATAGGGATTATTATATAACATTTTTCATTTATAAAAACAGATTTTTCTTTAGGGAAATCTGAATATATAAGAAGAAAAAAAGAATTGGCAAATTATATGCAAATTATGTATACGTTTTCTTGACGCTTCGACAAAAATAGGGGTAAAATGAACTTGGTATCAAATTATGCTGAAATATTTCGAATAATTTTTTCAGTTTTTCTTATGCCAATAGTGAAAAAACATTATTGTTGTAAATTAATCTGAAAACAGCAGTCAAACATTCAAGGGGGTAATGGGGACATGAAAGGCCGCGAGTATACGTTTCGTAAGTGGCACTCATTAATGGGGGTCATCCCGGTTGGTGTCTTTTTGACGCAACATCTAATTGTAAACAACTTTGCAACAAGAGGAGCAGAGGCTTTTAACAAAGCTGCAGGCTTTATGGAGCTCCTTCCATTCCGGTATGCGCTAGAAATTTTCATCATCTTTTTACCTATACTGTACCATGCTATATATGGCTTATATATTGCATTTACAGCTAAGAACAATGCGGTATCTTACGGTTATTTCCGTAACTGGATGTTCGTCTTCCAACGAATTTCAGGTATCGTTACGCTGATCTTCATTTCTTGGCACGTCTGGGAAACTCGTATTCAAGCAATGTTAGGTAAAGAGGTAAACTATGATATGATGGCAGATATTTTAAACAACCCATTTATGTTTGGTTTCTATTTAGTTGGTGTTGTTTCAACGATTTTCCACTTTGCAAATGGACTATGGACATTCTGCATAAGCTGGGGAATTACAGTATCTCCACGTTCACAAAGAATCTCTACTTATGTAACATTAGCTATTTTCTTAGGTCTATCTTATGTAGGTGTGAGTGCATTATTAGCGTTCATCGATCCACAGCTAGCAAACCAGTAAGGAGTGGGAGAGCATGAAAGGGAAACTTATAGTAGTCGGCGGTGGCTTGGCCGGCTTAATGGCAACGATTAAAGCGGCAGAAGCAGGAGTAAATGTTGAACTATTTTCTTTAGTACCAGTAAAACGTTCACATTCTGTATGTGCCCAAGGTGGAATTAACGGTGCCGTAAATACAAAAGGTGAAGGGGATTCTCCATGGATCCACTTTGACGATACAATTTATGGTGGGGACTTCTTAGCGAACCAACCGCCAGTTAAAGCAATGTGTGAAGCAGCACCAGGTATTATTCATTTAATGGACCGCATGGGTGTTATGTTCAACCGTACGGAAGAAGGACTTCTTGATTTCCGTCGCTTTGGTGGAACACAACATCACCGTACAGCATTTGCTGGCGCAACAACTGGTCAACAATTACTATATGCATTAGATGAGCAAGTACGCCGTCATGAAGTAGCAGGACTTGTAACGAAATACGAAGGTTGGGATTTCTTACGAGCTGTTGTTGATGATGAAGGTGTGTGCCGAGGAATCGTCGCACAAGACTTACAGACTATGGAGATTAAAAGTTTCCAAGCTGATGCCGTGATTATGGCAACAGGGGGCCCTGGTATCATCTTTGGAAAATCAACTAACTCTATTATCAATACAGGTACAGCAGCATCTGCTGTATATCAACAAGGTGCATATTATGCGAACGGTGAGTTCATTCAAATCCATCCAACGGCAATTCCTGGAGACGATAAGTTACGTCTTATGAGTGAATCTGCACGTGGTGAAGGTGGGCGTGTTTGGACATATAAAGATGGTAAGCCATGGTACTTCTTAGAAGAAAAATATCCTGCTTATGGAAACCTTGTACCTCGTGATATTGCAACGCGTGAAATCTTTGATGTTTGCGTAGAGCAAAAACTAGGTATTAACGGTGAAAATATGGTATATCTAGATCTTTCTCATAAAGATCCGAAAGAACTAGATATTAAACTTGGTGGAATTATTGAAATCTATGAGAAGTTTACAGGTGATGATCCTCGTAAACTACCAATGAAAATCTTCCCAGCGGTTCACTATTCAATGGGCGGACTATGGGTTGATTACAAGCAGATGACAAGTATTCCAGGTTTATTTGCAGCAGGTGAGTGTGATTATTCTATGCACGGTGGTAACCGTCTAGGTGCGAACTCACTATTATCAGCAATTTACGGTGGTATGGTAGCAGGACCAAACGCAATTGAGTATATGAAAGGTCTTTCTAAATCATCTGATGCTGTTTCATCTACTGTATATGAGCAAAATGAATTAATCGAAACAGAGAAATTTAACAATATTTTAACGCTTGATGGTAATGAAAATGCATATGTTCTTCATAAAGAGCTTGGAGAATGGATGACAGATAACGTTACAGTAGTTCGTGAAAATAAAAAATTACTAGAAACAGATGCGAAAATTGAAGAGTTAATGGCTCGTTACAAACGTATTAACATTAACGATACTGCAAGATGGAGCAACCAAGGTGCTTCGTTTACACGCCAACTTGCAAATATGTTTGAGTTAGCACGTGTTATTACAATTGGGGCATATAACCGTAATGAAAGCCGCGGAGCTCATTACAAACCAGAATTCCCAAATCGTGATGATGCAAACTTCTTAAAAACTACGATGGCGAAATTTGAAGGAGAAGGAAATGCACCAGCATTCCATTACGAAGAAGTGGATGTTTCATTAATTAAACCACGTAAACGTGACTATTCTTCAAAACACGATGTAGCTGCTAAGGGTGAAGAGAAGGGGGATAAGCAACATGTCTGAGAAAACAATCCGCCTCATCATTACGAGACAAGATGGACCAGATGCACAAGAATTTGACCAAGAGTTTGAAATTCCGTATCGTCCAAATATGAATATTATTTCAGCGTTGATGGAAATTCGTCGTAATCCTGTTGATTCAAAAGGGAACCAAACGACTCCGATTGCATGGGATATGAACTGTTTAGAGGAAGTATGTGGTGCTTGTTCGATGGTGATTAACGGAAAACCACGTCAATCATGTACAGCTCTTATTGACCAGTTAGAACAACCAATTCGCTTAAAGCCGATGAAGACATTCCCAGTTGTACGTGACTTGCAAGTTGACCGTAGTCGCATGTTTAATGCTCTAAAACGCGTTAAAGCTTGGATTCCAATTGATGGTACGTATGACTTAGGACCAGGGCCAAGAATGCCAGAGAAAAAGCGTCAATGGGCTTATGAGCTTTCAAAATGTATGACATGTGGTGTTTGCTTAGAATCATGTCCAAACGTAAACAGTAAATCTGACTTTATTGGACCAGCACCGTTATCACAAGCTCGTTTATTCAACTCACATCCAACGGGTGAAATGCATAAAGCAGATCGCTTACGTGCAATTATGGGAGATGGAGGACTTGCCAACTGTGGTAACTCTCAAAACTGTGTGCAATCATGTCCGAAAGGTATTCCATTAACAACTTCAATTGCAGCATTAAACCGTGATACAACAATTCAATCGTTCAAAGATTTCTTTGGTAGCGATAATAACTATTAATAAATATTGCCTCTTCATGTTGAAGAGGCAATATTTATAACTTTATTTTTCTGTTTATTCTGTTATTTTAAAGATGAAAAGGAGAGGTAGCAATGAAGAGGATTTCTTATATTGAAGACTTTGAACAATGGGAAAGTGGTTTTTCATTTTACAATCCTGTGAAAGTTCGTTTTGGTGAAGTCGATATGTTTGGACATGTAAATAATGTCGTTGCTTTTACTTATTTTGAAGAAGCTCGTATCGCATTATTTAAAGAGCTCGGATTTATGCAAGAATGGACACATGAATCATCAGAAACGATGATCGTTGTTGCAGATCTACAATGTAATTTTATTAAACAAATTTATTTTGATGAGCAGTTGAAAGTATATGTAAAGGCTGGAGCGGTTGGGAATTCCTCTTTAGATTTACACTATATGGTCAAAAATGCAGAAGGAGAAGTGTGTTTAGTTGGACGCGGTATGATGGTTCAAGCATCGAAAAAAACGGGAAGAGGCGAACCGTGGCCTGAAGAATGGAAGAGAAAATTACTACAGTGATAGAGTGAAAGAAAAATAAGAGAGCAATTTGCTCTCTTATTTTTTGCCTTCCATCGCTTCTTCTAGTGTTAAATGATGTTTATATATGTATGTAGCGTATGGATTACCAACGTAGCGCAAGTGCCACGGTTCATATGAATACTCTGTAGTCTCTGTTTTATCCTCTAAATAACGGATGACAAATCCGAACTCATGAGCATGTTTCGCGACCCATTTTCCTTCTGCTGTCTCTCCGAAGATTGGTTCTAATTGGAATTTAGCAGATTTTGAGCTAATATCCATTGCTAGACCAGTTTGATGCTCACTTGTTCCAGGAATTGCACTTACCGAATTAGCCTCAGTTTTTCCTTGGCGCTTAATATATGTATTATGTAATGACTGTTGACGTTTGTAAGAACGGTAACCTGAAACTGCTGTAAGTTCTAATCCTTCGTCTTTCGCTGCTTGGAACATTTTCTCAAGCGCATCTGCAGCATCTTTACGAAGTAATGTTTTCTCTTTATCTTTTGGACTAGTAAATGGTACGTTCGGTTTCGTTAAATCTTCTGGAATGTACCCATCTGGTAGTTTTCGATGTTTATTAACTAATACAAGAGCAGAATCTGGATTTGTTACAACTGAAAAATCATTGTCTAGTTTCTTTGCATTATGATTAGCTTTTGGAAAAGCAGGAATCTCTTCTTTTTGATGGTTACTATGTTTTTGACTTTCGGCAGCCTTCGCCTCGTCTTGTAGTGGTGATTTAGAACCAAAGTAAGCGAAAGATGTGATACCGATTACAATAGTAGCGGCAGAAACAATTATTATCTTTTTCATGATGCCTTGTAATCACAGTCCTTTCTTAATAAAATATGTATCGTTGTTATTATAAGTCTAGTTTATTGAAAAAGAAATATAAGAGTCATAACGTAATAGAAATGCAAAGAAAATGTCAGAAAATGTGTGGAATTGTAGTGTTTTTTCATATAAATTCATTTCTTATCTTTCACGAAATTCATTTTTTATGTTATATATATATAAGAAGATATAACGATTATGAGAGTGAAGGACTTCTTGTATAGACTAGGAGTGAATGGGAATGGATTTTGCAACAATTATTGGAATCATTTTAGGAGTATTGGCGGTAGTAGTAGGAATGGTCGTCAAGGGCGCTGACGTAATGGCCTTACTGAATCCTGCCGCGGCACTAATTATTTTTGTCGGTACATTTGCTGCAGTATGTATTGCATTTCCGATGAATCAACTAAAAAGAGTTCCAAAATTATTTAAAGTTCTTTTTGGTTCAAATAAAAAAGATTTAAGCTATGAACAGTTACTAGAGTTATTTGTTCATTGGACATCCGAGAGTAGAAAATACGGTATTTTGTCTTTAGAACAACAATTAGATAAAATTGAGGATGAGTTTCTTTTACGTGGTATGAAATTTGTGATTGATGGCGTATCTGCAGAAGATTTAGAACAAATTTTAGAAGCTGAATTAGAATCAATTGAAGAAAGGCATGCAAAAGGAGCGGCAATTTTTTCTCAAGCTGGTACATATGCACCGACATTAGGGGTTTTAGGTGCTGTTATTGGTCTTGTAGCTGCACTTGGAAATTTAACTGATATTGAAAAGTTAGGACATGCTATTTCAGGTGCATTTATTGCAACGATTTTCGGTATCTTTTCAGGTTACGTGTTATGGCATCCATTTGCAAATAAATTAAAGCAAAAGTCTGCCGCTGAATTAGAGAAGAAACGTTTAATTATTGATTGTTTATTAATATTACAAGAAGGTACATATCCATTTATTATGAAAAACCGCATTTTAGGTGCGCTTTCTGCGACTGAGCGTAAAAAGCTAGAAAAAGGAGCGGAAAAGAATGCGGAGTAGGAAGAATAGAAGAAATAAAAAGAAAAAGCATGACGAACATATTGATGAAACGTGGTTAATTCCGTATTCTGATATGCTAACGCTGTTGTTTGCATTGTTTATTGTTTTATTTGCAATGAGTAGTATAGATGCTGCGAAGTTTAAACAGATGGCAGTTGCTTTTCGCAGTGAACTAGCAGGTGGAACAGGAAATAAAGAGTTTTTAAGTGATCAAAAGCCAAATGATGAAAAAGAATTATCAGCAAGTAGCCTTGAGGCGGAACGAGAAAAAAAACAAGAAGAAGCTAGAGCCGAAGAAAAAAAAGAAATGGATGAGTTAAAATCATTACAAAAAAAGATTGATCAATATATTAATAAGAAGCAATTATCCTCTGCTTTTCAAACTGAATTAACTGAAAAGGGATTAATGATGACAATACTAGAGAATGTGCTATTTGATTCGGGGAAAGCAGATGTGAAATTAGAATCTTTAGGGATTACAAAAGAGATGTCTAACCTACTTGTTTCAGCGTCACCTCGTGAAATTACAGTAGCTGGTCATACGGATAATGTCCCGATTGCCAATGCGCAGTTTGCATCGAATTGGGAATTAAGTACGCAGCGTGCAGTTAATTTTATGCAAGTATTACTCCAAAATAAAGAATTACAACCAGAAAAATTTAGTGCAATTGGTTACGGAGAATATCGTTCAATTGCTCCGAACGATACACAAGAAGGAAAGGCAAAGAATAGACGTGTGGAAGTGTTTATCTTGCCTTTAACAGAGAAGGGAAAATAAAAGAGGATGGCGAAAGCCATCCTCTTTGTTATTTTGCATCAAATGATTTTAAGTTGTCCCGACGGATTTTATCTTTTTCTGCATCTGATTTTTTGAAATTATAGTCATATAAAGCGCCTTCCCAATCACCGTACATTGGGTTAGGGAAAATGATGAATTTCTCACCAAATTGTGCTTTTGATTCTTCCACTGCTTGATTACGATCGTTTACAGATTTTCCATCAAAACCAGTGAAATCAGATAAGTTATCACCGAAGAATAAAACAATATCATGTGTTTGAGAAACGAGTTCACGGCGTTTTTCTTTTCCTTTTTCTTTCGGGTCTTGTAGTAATATATGTTCTTTCGTTGCTTGAGGAGCACCTACGCGCTCAAGGTTTTTAATAGTTGCATCTAGTTGATTCGTTTTACGATTTGAGATGTAGTAAATATCTACACCTTTAGACTCTGTATATTTTAAGAAATCAATTGCGCCTGGAAGGGCTTCAGCTTCAGCCTTATTAATCCAATCGTCCCATTTGTAAGGATAGCCTTTTCCTGTTTTTACGCTCATAGCTTGATGAGGACTGTTATCTAAAACAGTTTCATCTAAATCAAGTACGATAGCAGGTTTTTTTTCTGTGCCTTTTGCAAGAGCTGCATCAAGCTTTAATTGACCAATATTGTATCCTTGGTAATAAAGTGCTTTCGTTTCACCAGCTGTTTGATACCATAAATCAGCCATCAATTGCTGGTCTGTTAATTTTACTTTTTCTTCTTTCGCCACTGTTTTCTCAGCTGTTCCTGAACATGCTACAAGCGATGTGGAAAGAACGGCTACAGATAATAAAGTGGTAATACCCCTCTTCATCTTCATATGTATCCTCCTTGATGTTAGAAAATCATTTTATATTATATATTAAAATATAATATTTTTATATGAACATTTGCATATTGTCTTTTGTATATGTAGTAGTTTGTCCTATATTAGAAAGATGAGTTAAATAATAATAATTGTTTTGACAAGTTTTATTGTCGTAATGACAATTATAATTGATAAAAACAGGATTTTTATTTACAATTTTAACTAAATGAAACAAATGATGGGTTAGGAGTAGTGATACATATAAGAGAATGAAATATAGTACTATATTTCATCCTGAACAATCATAGGCTTTAACAGAGTGTACGAATGATACTAAAGGGGAGGCTTTATACATTGAGTTTACAAATTCAAAACTTAACAAAAATATTTGGAGAATCTAAAGCAGTTAATGGTTTGCAAATCTCGTTACCGAAAGGTGAAGTGTTAGGGTTACTTGGCCGAAATGGTGCAGGGAAAACAACGACAATTAAAATGTTACTAGGTTTATTAACGCCAAATGAAGGTTCTATTACGTGGGATGGAAAATCATTTGGTGATAGCGGGGTAACAATTGGATATTTACCAGAAGAAAGAGGACTATATACAAAAAGTAGAGTAATAGATCAGTTGCGATATTTTGGTAGATTAGAAGGAATGACGAAAAAAGAAGTGGATCTTGCAATTGAGTACTGGTTAGAACGCTTAGCAATTCCAGAATATAAATTTAAAACGGCTGGAGAACTTTCAAAAGGGAATCAGCAAAAAATTCAATTGATAGCTGCTCTTCTTCACGATCCAGAACTCCTTATTTTGGATGAACCCTTTAGCGGACTTGATCCAGTTAATGCTGGAATGCTAGCTAGTATTATTGGAGAACAAGTACAGAGCGGAAAGACAATTATTTTATCTAGTCATCGTATGGAACAAGTGGAAGCCTTTTGCCAACATGTATGTATTTTGAAAAAAGGGGAAGCAGTCGTAAAAGGCCAGTTAAGTGATATTAAAAAAGAATACGGTTTCCGCAATTTAACGATTGAAGATACAGAAGAGAATGAGAAGGGATTAGAAGCTATTCATGTATCGTATGAAAAACAACAAGGCCTTCTTTATGTGCAAGTACAAGATGATGCAGAAGCTCTAAAGATTTTACAACAATTGCAAGAACAAGGTGTTAGCTTACGACAATTTAAAATGTTAGAGCCAACGTTGAACGAAATCTTTGTAGAGAGGGCGAAATAACGATGCGTAAATTTTCTCATGTATTTTCATTTTATTTTAGGGAAGCGTTTTTATCTAAAAAATCATTAATTACGAGTGCGATTTTATTTTTAGTTGTATTTGGGATTTTTGCATTTAATCATTTTACTTCAGGTGATGATAAAAATAAGGATAAAGATAAAATTGCAGTTGTAGTAGAGAGCTCCACATACAAAGTACAAAAAGAAGAGCTAAATAAGCTATTGCCATCAGCAAAAATAACGGTTGGTTCAAAGGATGATTTTGATAAACTGCATAAGCAAGTAGAAGAAGGCGATTTAGATGGTCTATTCCATGTGACGGAAAAGGATGGGGCTCCAGCGGTTACATATATGTATAATGGATTTCCAAGCCAAGCAACTTCTGCAATTATGGCAGGCTATTTAAAACAACAATATACGATGGTGACGATTGCAAAAAATAATGTTTCACCAGAAATTGCGCAGCAATTACAAGCAGAAATTCAAGTGAAGCAAGAAGCGATAAAAGATCGTACATCTTCTTTCGGAATTGCGTATTTCTTTACATTTGCTTTGTATATGTTTATTGTAGCTTTCGGAAATACAATTGCAATGAATATTGCATCTGAAAAGGCGTCACGTGTAATGGAAGTAATGCTTCCGAAAGTAAAGCCACTTACGATGATGTATGCGAAAATCTTAGCGGTTGTTTCAACGGCGTTATTGCAACTTGTAATATTGGCGTGTGGTTACCTTATTCCTTATTTGTTAGGTTGGGTCGATTTAGAAAGTGCCTCATTATTTGGTGTTCCAATTGACTTTACCAAATTAGATGCAAAGGTTATAAGCATGTTCCTTGTGTATTTCATTACGGGGTATTTACTATATGCGATGATGTATGCAGCTGCTGGAGCTGTCGTGTCTAAGACGGAGGATTTACAAGCTGTATCTTTCCCGGTAATGATTTTAATCATGGCCGCCTTCTTTATTAGTATTAAATCATTAAGTGATCCGAATAGTACTATCGTTGTTGTAAGTTCATATGTTCCGTTCTTTACCCCTATGGTCACATTTTCACGGATTGTAGCCGGTGAAGCAGGTATGTTGGAAATTACGATAACATTAGTAGTCTTATTGGCGACGATCGGTATATTAAACGCTGTTACAAGCCGTATCTACGTAAACGGTGTAATGAATTACTCCGACAAAGTGAAGTTTAAAGATTTAGCGAAATTTATAAAGCGTCAATAATGGGAGAAAAGCATGATTTTCTAATGGAATCATGCTTTTTCTTTATGTATAAATTAAAAATAGTATATAATAATAGGAGTTGTCTTTTAATAGAATGAATAAAAAGGAGGGTGTGCAGATGGGAATTAGTAGTCGTTTTACAGTAGGTGTTCATATGTTAACGTTACTTGCGATAGATCGAAACTCTCGCTGTACCTCTGAATGGATTGCTGGTAGTGTGAATACAAATCCAGTTGTGATTCGTCGCATTACAGGAATGTTGAAGAGAGCAGGACTTGTTGATGTACAAGCTGGTAAAGGTGGTACGACACTTGCTCGTGATTTAGATGAAATTACATTACTTGATGTATATAAAGCTGTGGAAGTTGTAGAAGAAGGACATCTATTTTCTTTCCATGAAAATCCCAACATTGAATGTCCAGTAGGAGCTAATATTCAATCGGTATTAGAGATTGTTTTAATGCAATCGCAAGAAGCGATGGAAAACGTACTTGCAAATGTAACGGTAGAGCAGTTAGTTACAAATTTAAAGTCGAAAATTAAAGAATAAAAAAGCGAGCTTCCTCATAATGAGGGCTCGCTTTTTTTTATTCGGAAATATTGAAAATTCTATTTTTCAGTATTTAAAATAAACTTTCCTACAACAGCTGCTACGATACCACCAAGAATTGGGGCAACGATGAATACCCATAGTTGAGAAAGTGCTTCTCCGCCAGCGAATAGAGCTGGTGCGATACTACGAGCTGGGTTAACAGATGTTCCAGTTAACGGAATGCCTAATAAGTGAATTAATACTAATGTGAAACCAATTACTAGTCCAGCTAAAGAAGAACTTCCTTTTTTACCAGTTACAGCAACGATAACTAAAACAAATACGAAAGTTAAAATGAATTCAACTAGAAATGCTCCAGATAAACCAAGAGTTCCAAAACTATTTTGTCCTAAATTATCTAAAGGTGTTTTAGCAGAGCGTAAAATTGTTACTAACGTTGCAGTTCCTAATAAACCACCTAAAATTTGAGCTAATACATAATAACAAAGTTCCATAGCGTTCATTCTTTTGTTGATGAACATAGCGATTGATACTGCTGGGTTAATGTGACATCCAGAAATTGTTCCAATGCTATATGCCATAGCTACAATAGATAGACCGAAAGCCATAGCGATACCTAGTGTTCCAATTCCTTCAATTCCGCCGCCAGTAACAGCTACTCCAGTTCCGAATAATACAAGTACAAATGTACCAATAAATTCAGCGATTGCTTTTTTTAACATAATTTACCTCCTATTAATGCGCATGAAACGTATTATAACATAGGTTTTAGTATAAACAGCTAATGAAATACTATTCTGATAAGGCGAAATAGGGAGACAATAAAAATAGATATGGTTCTATGAAGAAGAACCATATCTATTTTTATGCCGATTTTTTTGTTTAATAACTGGAACAGAACGGTTTAAAACGCTATTTACGACCATTCCTAACATGATAATAATCATCCCAATCAGTGACAGACCACTAGGGAATGAACCATTTAAGAAAATAATCTCACCAAGCACAGTAAAGACCATCGTTCCAGCTTGTGTTGCTTCAACAGCTCCAAGTAAAGCAAGATTGTCTTTTGCTAAATCAGTAGCAAAGAAAAATGTCATCGTCGCAATAACTCCAGAACATAGTGCTAACAAAAATCCTTGAAGCATTTGAGTTGATGACGGAATACCAGTAGTGGAAAATCCGTATATCCCAAGGAGAATTGTAATAGGAAGACTTCCAATTGCCATTCCTAATACACGTTGGAATGTATCAAGACGTCCGCCAACAAGTTCCATCATTTTTCGGTTGCCGAAGGGATATAAGAATGCAGCTAATACGACAGGTAAAAAACCCGAAATGAACTGCGTCATTGTAATATGACCTGCTGCAGTTGCTTGCATACAAATTACACCAAGTAAAATAAATAATGCTACATATAAACTACGAAGTGGAATTTTTCCGCGTACAAGTTTTGTACCTGACTTTGTTTCTATTTTAACGAAAAATAGTGGTGATAAAAGTAAACCTGCTAATATCGTAACTTGCCAAGTTCCAGCAACGAGCCAAGCTGGAGAGAAGACAGCGGCGAAACTTAATAAAGAATAGAAACCAATCCCTGCAACGGAACCCCATCCGATCCATGCAAATGGATGTTTTTTTAACTCTACCCATAAACCTCTTAAGTTTTTGCGAAATAAAACGATAAGGAATAAAATAGGGAGAGCGAATAAAAAACGGAAGGAAGCTGTCCAAGCCCAGCTTGTTCCAGATACATTCATCGCTCTATTAATAATAAAGGTTGCAGAAAAGAAGGCTGATGATAAAAGCCCTAATAATATTGCGCGCATGAAATATAACACTCCTTTTGGAAATGAATAATTATGTATAGTATAATATACTTAAGTGTGATGAAAGTAAACTATTTTATACTTTAAGGTGGTTTTATAGATGAAAGAAAATGAAGATATGCAAACGAAAGAAGTCATTCAGCAAGTAGGTCAGTTATTAAGACAAATTCGAAATGAACAAAAACTAAGTTTAGAAGAATTAGCCCAAAAGACAGGTGTGAGTAAATTAACGCTGGGAAAGATCGAAAGAGGAGAAACGAATCCGACGTTAGCTGTCATTTGGAAAATAACAAAAGGGTTATCAATTCCTTTATCGAGATTAATGGTTGTTGGAGAACCTGTAGCTGTTGCGCGCTGCGGAGAAGGATTTGCAGTAGATGTAGGACAAGCATGGCATTTAGAAACGATGTTCCGTTACACGAAAGAAACAGGGATGGAGATGCACCGTGCTTGTTTAAGAGCGAATAGTATATATGAACCTGAAGCTCATCATGAAGGTGCTATTGAGCTTGTAACGGTAATGAAAGGGAAAGTATCTATTCAAGTGGAGAATGATGTGTATGAGCTAAATGAGTTTGACTCCATTCAATTTGAAGCGAATAAGAAACATAGTTATAAGAATGAAGAAGATGAAGTGGCAGTATTACATTTAACGATGAAATACTCTTCATGAAAAAATTCCCTATAGAAAAAACTATAGGGGATTTTTTATACGTTTTGTTCAAATGTATTGAATGAAGTTATTAGTAAGAGCGTGGCATAAGTAATAAACAAATGAAATAAACTAAAAAACCCGTTCCAAAACATAAAATAGCAATAACCCAAAGTATGCGAATGAGAGTAGAGCTAATATCAAAATATTCTCCTAAACCACCACATACACCAAATAACATTTTATCAGTTTCGGATTTATATAATCTTTTTGACATTGTCCAATCCACTCCTTTTTATATCAAACTATATACTTCTATTCTATATGGAAATTTATGAGAAGACTATGAGGTTGTATTACATTTATTTTAGGAAACGGTCGTATTAATTGTCTTAATTTTCAGTTGATATTAAAATTATAGATAAGAGATGTAAGATGACTTTTAATAAAGGGTGGGGAAATAGAGATGACAGTATATTGGTTGACTAATGTAATGCTTGAATCAGGGTATACATATGAAGAAGGGGAAATTTCACAAACAGAAACAGAATTATGTAGTTTACTCATTGAAGGTGGGCGAATTAAAAAAATTATAGCAGGTGTTGTTCAAGAGGAAGGGATAGTAACTCTTGATGCCAATCGCTTGTTAATTTTACCTGCTTTCGAAGAGATGCACATTCATATTGATAAAACATATTATAGTGGTCCTTGGAAAGCTAGTGTGCCAGCAGAAAATATTTTTACGCGTTTTAAAGAAGAAGAAACGATTTTGCCAAAGCAATTAGCAACTGCTCAACATAGGGCGGAAAATATGTTAGAGTTATTGCTCCAAAACGGTGCAACGAATATTAGAACACATTGTAATGTTGATCCAATTATTGGACTTCGTAATTTGGAAGCAACGTTAGCGGCTTTAGAAACATATAAAGATCGGTTGTCTGGTAGAATCGTTGCTTTTCCGCAACATGGATTATTGCGCAGTAATTCTGTGCAACTTGTGAAAAATGCGATGCGTATGGGTGCGCATCTAGTCGGCGGAGTGGATCCAGCTACAGTAGATAATGACATTGAAAAATCATTACATACGATTATGGATATCGCAGTAGAGTTTAATGCGAATGTTGATATCCATCTGCATGATGCGAATAATCTTGGAACGTTTACGATGAAAAGATTGGCAAGCCTAACAGAAGAAGCGGGGTGGCAAGGTCGTGTAACAATTAGTCATGCGCTTGGACTTGGTGGTGTTACTGATAAAGAAGCTGAAGAAGTGGCAGAAAGACTAGCAGCTTTAAAAATTGATATTACTTCAACCGTTCCAATTGGTAAGCAGGTAATCCCGATTCCGTTATTAGATAAAAAGGGTGTTAAAGTTTCATTAGGAAATGATAGTATTACAGATCATTGGTCACCGTTCGGAACAGGTGATATGCTTCAAAAGGTAAATCGATTAGCAGAGCGTTTTGGATGGAGTGACGAAAGATCTTTAGGAAAAGCGCTGCGCTTTATTACGGGAGGAAAAGAAACGTTAAATAATGAAGGGAAGCGAGTATGGCCAAATGTAGGGGATGAAGCGAGCTTTGTTTTGACGAATGCAACATGTGTCGCTGAAGCAGTAGCACGTCAAACCGATAAGTGTGTAGTTATGCATAAAGGGAATGTTGTTATAGGGGATTTAAAGAAAGTAAAATCGGATAATCTTGTATAGAGGAATCATTTAAATGTTTTGAGAAGGGTTCTAATCGTGAAAATAGAACTCTTCTTTTTTGTTTAGTAGAAGCAGGATAACGCTATACTTCCTTATAGGAAAGCTAGAAAGGATGAAAAATTTGGACAATCAACATAACCAAAATCATATTATGGGAACCTTGCAATGGTTTATTTTTTTATTAGCGAATTCGATCGCACTACCAATTGTCGTTGGCGGATTATTTCATCTTACGACGGAAGAAGTATTTTATTTAATGCAGCGCACGTTTTTTGTAGTTGGTATATCTTCTTTTTTACAAGGATGGCTTGGGCATAGATTACCAATTGCGGATGGGCCAGCTGGATCTTGGGTTGGTGTATTTACTGTACTTGCTTATGCAACTGTCGGGCAAGATCAATTACATAGTACGTTGCAAATTTTAGAATTAGGAATGATGATTTCCGGTATTATTTTAATCGGATTAGGAGTAACTGGTTTTATAGGACGTATTTTATTTTTGTTTACGCCGCTTGTGACAGGCACATTTTTACTTTTATTATGTTTACAATTAAGCGGTGTGTTTTTAAAAGGAATGCTAGGAATTACAGCTACTGTTTCTCAAATCGATGGATTTACAGCAATAATCGCGTTTAGTATATTTCTGTTCGTTATTATACTATCTAATTTTGGAAAAGGTTTTGTCAAAAGTTATGCAGTTTTAATAGGATTAATTAGTGGATGGATTATTTTTCTAATTGCAGGAAAAGTGACGATTCCGTCTCAAGTAACTCATTTTGTGCAACTTCCACATATATTTGCTTGGGGACTTCCAAAATGGAATACAGGTATGGCTGTATCAAGTTTCGTTATGGTATGTATTTTAGTTTCAAATACAGTGGCAGCTATTATAGCAATTAATCAAGCTACCATTCATAAAGCGACTATTGAACAAAAACAGTTGAAAGATGGTACGTGGGTTGGGGGGATTTCACACATCATTTCTTCCGTATTTTCAACTGTAGGTGTCGTTCCTTTACCAGCAACGGCAGGTTTCATACGTTTAACAAATCAAAAGTATATGCGTTCATTCTTATTTGCATGTGTACTACTAGTCGTTATGTCGCTTTTTCCAAGTATTATTCGTTACTTAGCGTCGTTACCATCCGCTGTTGCATCTGCAGTCTTAATGGCCTCATTCGTACAGCTAATTGGTATTGGGTTAAACAATATAAAACAAGTGGAGCTTAATGAAAGGAATGTAACAATTTTAGGAGTAGCAGTATTATTTGGCAGCGGTGTTATGTTTTTACCGTCTGGAGCACTCCAATCCTTGCCGTCTGTTATGCAATATATATTCGGCAATGGTTTGTTCGTAGGTACAGTTGCAAGTATATTGCTAGAACAAATATGGCGCATTGGAAAGTAAGTGGATAAAATGAGTGCACGCACTGTATAAAAGTCTAAAATAACATAAGAAATAAAGCCCATTTTCATTCACCACCTGCACATTTCGTTCATACAATATCTTGACTAAATAAACACCCAACTTACACATACACGGCTCTGGCTTAAGCAAGGAGGGTTATACCAGTTGAAGGAAAAAGCGTATCAATCTAAACCGTTACTCACAAAGAGAGAAAGAGAAGTATTTGAATTGCTCGTTCAAGATAAAACGACGAAGGAAATTGCAGGTGAACTTTTTATAAGTGAAAAAACAGTACGCAACCACATCTCAAACGCAATGCAAAAGCTAGGGGTTAAAGGACGTTCACAAGCAGTTGTAGAGCTTCTTCGTATGGGAGAGCTCGAACTATAATAGAAGAAGCCGACTTTTATATAAGGAGTCGGCTATTTTTCTGTCTTGCAAATTGCGGAGAAAAGGAGCAAAAAAAAAGGGGATATTATAAATGCTTATTTTGAAGGAAATAAAATTACATATACGTTGCCAATGAGGAGATTCTGTATCAATTTACGGTAAATTCTGACAAGTGATAATTGTTTATTGACATCTAAAATGTAAAGACCTATACTTTTGTTAGCGATTTCAATGATAATGATTTTCAATATTGATTATATTTCATTTTATGGGAAATTGTTGATATATAGAAATGAGGGGTTAGCATGAGGTGGAAAGTACATATCTTTTTACTAATTATGTTATTAGGTTTCATAAGTTTTCCATTCCGTGGGTTTGCTGCAACAGCGGCAGATGATTTAGGAAAAGCAAATAAATCCGTTATACAAGCACTTCAGCTTGTACAAGAAGGGGATATAAATGGAGCTTCCAAACAATATGAAGCTTTTAGGTCCACTTGGCTTTCCGTTGAGGAGGGAATCAAAAAACAATCTTCACAAGCGTATCGCGATATTGAAGATGCAATGGGGCAGGTGCAATTTGCGTTTGCTCAACAACCAGCAAATAAAGAAAAAGTAGAGACAGCACTTCAAAATTTAAAGGACGTAGATGAAAAATTTATTGCTGGTAAGTTCTCTGCTACATCTACTCAAAAAGACGAGGGAAATACAAAAAAAGCGGATGTGGCTAGCTTGATTGCCCTTTTAGATGATTCGCTTTCTAAAATTGACAATCATGATATTGAAGGAGCGAAAAAGAATATTGAGACATTCCGATCCTCATGGTTGGATGTAGAAGGCGTGGTGCTGACACAGTCTTCCAAAATATATGGAGATGCTGAGCGTGACATGGTTACTTCGTATGCTATGCTTTCTTCTGAGTCTCCTGATATAACAGGAGCTAAAAAAACAATCGAAAACATGCGTAATTACTTAACACCGCTTGTTGAGAAAACGAGCTACAACATGTTAGATGCAACTACTATTCTGTTACGAGAAGGATTGGAAGGGCTATTGGTTGTTGTAGCGCTACTCGGATTCTTGAAAAAGGCTGGACATGAAGAAAAAAGTAAATGGATTTGGATTGGTGTTGGAACAGGGCTTGGTGTTAGTATCATTCTCGGTGTGATTGTAAATATGCTTTTCTCCGCAGGGGCATTTGGAAATAATAACTTTCTCATTGCTGGATGGACGGGGATATTTGCTGCAGTGATGCTGATGTACATGAGTTATTGGCTTCATAGTAAATCCAGTATCGCGGAGTGGCAACGGTATATTCGTACCCAAAGTACAAAAGCATTGGATACAGGAAGTTTGTGGTCATTAGCGATTTTGTCATTCCTTGCGGTATTTCGTGAAGGAACAGAAACCGTATTATTTTTCATTGGTATGGCATCTTCCATTGAGATATCGAGCCTGCTAATAGGCATTATAATTGGAGTCTTTATACTCATCATCCTATCGTATTTAATTTTAAAGGTAGGCTTGAAAATTCCGATGCGTCCATTTTTCCTAGTTTCAAGTGTTCTCATGTTTTACTTGTGCTTTAAATTCACGGGAATGGGGATTCATGGCTTGCAACTTGCTGGATTATTGCCAGCTACGCACCTTTCAATTCCAACTATAGACTTTTTCGCGATTTATCCATCATGGGAAAGTACGATTCCACAAGTCATTCTTCTTGTGGTTGCAGTAATACTGGCAGTATGGAATAAGAAAAAAGATACAAAATTAGAACCACAACAACAAAAAAAACAGGCATAATAGGAGGCAACGATATGAAATCTCGTAAATTAATTTTTCCAGTTATAGTAGCAACATCCCTAGCATTGGGTGCTTGCGGAACGCAAGGAGAAAAGAAAGCTGAAAGCACGAAAATTACGGAGCAGGCATCTGAGAAAAAAACAGTCTCCATTGCCGATGGGGCAGCTAGCATGAAAAAAACAGTGAGCGATTTGAAAGCTCAATTACAGGCAAAAGATGCTGCTAAAGTAAAAGACGATGCAGAACAATTAGAGAAAACATGGCAAATGTTTGAAGATACAGTAAAAGAAAAGAATGCTGATTTATATGAAAAATTAGAAACACCGCTTCATACAATTGAAGCAGGTGCAAAAGCTGAACCGCTTGATGCACAAACTCTAAATAAAGCAGCAGAAGATTTAGATACTGTGTTAACTGAAGTGGGAAAATTAAAATAAGAGTAAAAAAGAAAGCCGACTTTTATACAAAGAGTCGGCTATTTTTCTGTTTGTTTCATGCTCTATATGAATGATAATAATGTCTCATACATAAATAGGTAGTAAGGAGGGGATATGTTGAAAAGGATATTGTTAGTTTCAACAAGCGCTCATGATATGAATGGACACCCGACTGGTTTGTGGCTTGAAGAGCTCGCGGCTCCTTATAATTTATTTAAAGAAGCTAAGTTCGATGTTGATATTGTGTCGATAAAGGGCGGTAGAGTACCTATTGATAGAGTGTCTATTCCAAACGGGATCCCCCGTGAATTTAAGCATGTCGCTTCCTTATTGCAAAATACGAAGCCGATCTCAACTGTTCATTTTTCGGAGTATGATGCGGTTTTATTTGGTGGTGGGCACGGGGCGATTGTAGATTTTCCGGGGAATCCATATGTAGCAAATTTGATTGTAAATATGTATAACAATAACCGGATTGTAGCGGCTGTTTGTCATGGAGTAAGCTCCTTAGTCGGTGTGAAAAATAAAGATGGCTCTTTTTTTATTGCGGGTAAGCGTATAACAGGTTATACAAATGATGAGGAAAAAGCTGTACATTTAGAAAAGCGAGTTCCGTTTTTGCTAGAAAGTAAATTGAAAGAAGAAGGAGCTTTATTTTATGTAGCTCCTAATTTCACGCCGCATGTCGTAGTAGATGGGCGTTTGATTACAGGACAGAATCCGCAGTCTAGCGTGGAAATAGGTAAGGCTATAAAAAGAGCTGTAAATAAATTATCGTCTTTTTAATTTCTGCACATTTCTTCTTATTTAATAGGAATGTCTTCTATTCAGAGAAAAGTGGCGTAATGAATATGCATTTTATATAGAAGAAACCGACTTTCATATAGAAGGTCGGTTGTTTTTCTGTCTTGCAAATTATGAAAAAAAGGAGCAAAATAAAAAAGGTCCTGATCTATACAGGTACAAATGAAAAATTTTATACAGGGGCATTTTAAGTTAGCGAACTTAAAGTGTGTAAAATATAATGATAAACATAAAGTGAAACTTTAATCAGTGGGGGTTTTGCTCATCCCCCGCTGATTATTAGCCTTCACCAATCGGGCGTTTACGGGCAGTGGATCTCCCGCCTAACTTCTTTGCTGCAGCCGAATTTTGAGGTGGGAGTTTTACTGCCCGTTAACGCGGGATAAAATAAGATGATGAATGAGAAAACGGGTGATTAAGTTGAATAGAGCGATCGGTGTTATTGATTCAGGAGTGGGCGGTTTAACAGTAGCGAAGGAATTAATTCGTCAGTTGCCGAAAGAGCGTATTATATATTTAGGGGATACAGCACGTTGCCCTTATGGTCCGCGTTCTCGTGAAGAAGTGCGTCAATTTACGTGGGAAATGACGGAGCATTTATTAGATTTAAATATCAAAATGTTAGTGATTGCGTGTAATACAGCAACTGCGGTTGTATTAGAAGAGATGCAGAAACAATTACCAATTCCAGTGGTAGGAGTTATTCATCCAGGATCACGTACAGCTTTAAAAGTGACAAATACGTACCATGTTGGGATTATTGGAACGATTGGAACAGTAAAAAGTGGTGCCTATGAAGAGGCGCTAAAATCTATTAATAACCGTGTGATGGTAGAAAGTTTAGCGTGCCCACCTTTCGTTGAGCTTGTAGAGAGTGGGAATTTCGAAAGTGAAATGGCGTATGAAGTTGTAAGAGAAACATTGCAACCGTTGAAAAGTACTGACATTGATACACTTATTTTAGGGTGTACACATTATCCTATTTTAGGTCCTGTTATAAAAAAGGTAATGGGAGATCAAGTACAATTAATTAGTTCGGGTGATGAAACAGCGCGTGAGGTAAGTACAATTTTATACCATAGTAAAATGTTGAATGAGGGAGAGGAACAAAGTGATCACCTCTTCTTAACGACTGGTAAAATAGGTCTGTTTAAAGAAATTGCATCAAAGTGGTTCGGTCAGCCGATTGAAAATGTGAAGCATATTAATTTAGAAACAGAATAATAGTAGATTCATATAAGAGGACTCCTGAGAAATCAGGGGTTTTTTCTGTGTAAGTAGCTATAGCTTGTTCTAAAATATGAAACAGCTCGTATACATAATAGTACAAACTTAGATTTTAGGGGGGAATGGCATGCCTAAATCCACTTTTAAATGGGTTGTTGGTGCTACTGTGAGTGCGATTTTATTATCAGGGTGTGGCTTATTAAATCAAGAGAAAGCAACAGAACAAATTGATCCACCGAAAAAAGTTACGTATACAGATGGTGAAAAGAAAGAAACAGCTAAAAAAGATAAACAAGGGCAAACAGTAAATAGAGAGTTATACCTCGTTGATAAAAATGGATATGTCGTACCGCAAACTATTGCAATGCCTACTCCGAAAGCGAATGAAGTTGTAAAGCAAACGTTAGAGTATCTTGTGAAAGATGGACCAGTCACAAATTTATTGCCAAATGGATTTCAAGCAGTCCTTCCAGCGAATACGACGATGACCTTGGATTTGAAAAAAGGTGGGACAGCAGTAATTGATTTCTCTAAAGAAATGAAAAATTATTCAAAGGAAGAAGAGCGTCAAATTGTTGAATCAGTAGCGTGGACTTTGACTCAATTTACAGAAATAAAACAAGTGCAGTTCCAAATAAATGGTGAAAAGTTAGCGAAGATGCCTGTTGCGGGTACACCGCTTGGTGAAGGTGTAAGTCGTGCGAATGGAATTAACTTTGATGATGAACAAGTAGCAGATGTAACGCATACAAAACCGGTTACACTTTACTTTATGGCGCAAAATAATAATAAGCAGCAATATTACGTACCGGTAACAAGACGCGTTGCAGAAGGAAAAGAAAATGATTACGCGACAATTGTGGATGAGCTTGTAAAAGGTCCGATTCACAGTTCGTTACTAAATGATTTTAATCCGGGAGCTAAGCTTATTACGAACCCGAAAGTGGAGAACGGAAATATTACATTAAACTTTAATGAAAATATATTTGCGAACCAAGACAAGAGTGTGATTTCAAATTACGTATTGAAGTCGTTAGTCTTATCTTTAACGGAAAAACAAGGTGTGAAAAATGTTTCTATTGAAGTGAATGGGAAAGCGAATCTGATGGATGAAAAAGGTGAAAAGTTAACAAAACCTGTTAATCGTCCACAAAACGTGAATACAGGTAGTTTTTAATCGCGAATAATTTGATATACTTATGTAAGAAAGGGGAATTGCTTTTTGAGTTCCCCTTCTTTTATTGTTATACATATCGTACATTTAAATTTGGCTATACTAATAAGAGTAGTTATGAGGGGGTTATTTTTATGCGAGTAGATGGTAGAGGACAAGCAGAGCTACGCCATATACATATTCATACAAATTATTTAAAACATCCAGAGGGATCGGTACTAATTGAAGTTGGGGATACAAAGGTAATTTGTTCAGCAACAATTGAAGAGCGTGTACCGCCGTTTATGCGTGGAGAAGGAAAAGGCTGGGTAACAGCAGAATACTCAATGATTCCACGTGCGACAGAGCAACGTACAATCAGGGAGTCAAGCAAAGGGAAAGTAACAGGGCGTACAATGGAAATCCAGCGTTTAATTGGACGAGCATTACGTGCGGTTGTTGATTTAGAAGCGCTTGGCGAAAGAACGGTTTGGATTGACTGTGATGTAATTCAAGCGGATGGCGGAACGAGAACAGCTTCAATTACAGGTGCTTATGTAGCGATGGTATTAGCTTTTGAAAAATTATTGCAAGCAGACAAAGTATCTAAAATTCCTGTAAAAGATTATTTAGCGGCAACGTCAGTAGGTGTTGTTGAAGAACAAGGTGTCGTTTTAGATTTAAATTATGCCGAAGATTCTAAAGCAGACGTTGATATGAACGTTATTATGACTGGAAAAGGTCAGTTTGTTGAAGTGCAAGGAACTGGAGAAGAAGCGACGTTTAGCAGAGCAGAATTAAATGAACTACTTGATGCTGCGGAACAAGGGATCTTCCAACTTGTTGAAAAGCAAAAAGAAGCGTTAGGTGACATCGTATCTCATATAGAGTAGAGGTGGAAAATATGAAGCAAGTTGTTGTAGCGACGAAAAATCTTGGGAAAGTACGTGAGTTTGCTGAGTTATTTGAGAGATTTGACTTAGAAGTGAAATCTTTACACGATTTTCCTCATATTGAAGAAGTCGAAGAAACTGGTGAAACATTTGAAGAAAATGCAATTTTGAAGGCGGACAATCTTAGTAGACAGTTGAATTCCATCGTAATTGCGGATGACTCTGGTCTTATTGTAGATGCCTTAAACGGGAAGCCAGGTGTATATTCAGCTCGTTTTGCTGGAGAGCCGAAAGATGACCAAGCGAATATCGATAAAGTGTTGCAAGAGTTAACTGACATCGATTTAGAAAAACGTACAGCTCGTTTTTACTGTGCGCTAGCGGTTGCTTTCCCTGAAGCAGATAAAGAGCCTGTTATTGTAAACGGAACGTGTGAAGGAAAAATCTTAGAACAGCGCCGCGGGGAAAATGGTTTTGGATACGATCCGATTTTTTATGTAGAAGAATATAAAAAAGCGATGGCGGAGCTAAGCTCAGATGAGAAAAATACCATTAGCCACCGCGGACGCGCTCTTCGTAAATTAGAAGAGAAAATCCCAGAATGGTTTTTAGAAGAATAAGGGAGAGAAATTGATGAAAGCTTTAATCGTAAGCGATAGTCATAGCTCTGTGAAGGAATTACAGCAGTTAAAAGAGAAATATGAAGGGAAAGTAGATGTCATGATTCATTGTGGTGATTCAGAGCTAACGCCTGCTCACGAAGAGCTACAAGGTTTCCATGTTGTAAAAGGGAATTGTGATTATGCTAACTTTCAAGATGAAATTGTAACTGATGTAGATGGAATTCGTTTCTTAGTTGTACACGGTCATCGTCATAATGTGAAAATGACGTTACAAACTTTAGCGTATCATGCAGAAGAAGTAGGAGCACAAGTAGCGTGCTTTGGACATTCTCATGTATTAGGGGCAGAATTACTTGATGGGATTTTATTTATTAATCCAGGAAGTATTTTGCTCCCGCGCTCTCGTGTGGAAAAGACATTCGCTTTATTAGCAATGGATGAAAATCATATAGAAGTTCGTTTTGAAACATTAGACGGGCAGCTAGTTGAACAAGCAATTTTTAAAAGAGGATAATAAAAATTATCCTCTTTTAAAAAAGTGTTGACTTTATAAGTGGTTATGAATATAATAAATATTGTCGATAGGGCAACGGCGCTAACGAAGAAAAATAAAATAACATATGCGGGTGTAGTTTAGTGGTAAAACAAGAGCCTTCCAAGCTCTGGTCGAGAGTTCGATTCTCTTCACCCGCTCCATGTCCCAGTAGCTCAGCAGGATAGAGCAACGGCCTTCTAAGCCGTCGGTCGGGAGTTCGAATCTCTCCTGGGACGCTAACAAAACCTTGTTATCTTTTGATAACAAGGTTTTTTGTTTGTCTAAAAATTGATTTGTGTGTAAATAGTGGAAGGTTATTACAATAGAATATACGATAATAATTATATAGAAAAAATAATAAACTACATATCGTTGATTAAACGGCTTAGCCGACGATAGTTGTTATGAGATAAATAATGAAATACAATTGTGCGTCTTTATTTCCGTAGAATAAGACGCGTGATTAAGTTACATATTTGATTCGGCTAGAGGTATGGTGAGAGGGTCTAGGCAGAGGGTACCGTCATTCTAATGACAATTGTACTGTTGATACAGGTATTGTAGGAAATCCAATACTAGGTGGGCTCGCGGTAGTATTTGCAATGGCTGCGGCAGCTGCGGATCTTACTGCGATATATGAATTCAACGCATACTTAGTAATTGTTTATAACGATACAAACAAAATGCAGCGGCAAGGAATCGCATCATTTAGCGTAACTGGCGTCAGATCATTCAAATTCAAAGAAAATAACGTTTTTAGTACGATTGAACAGCCGTTATCGGAACTTATCCCCGACAGTGTGTTACAATTAATAGAAGTGGAAAGCGAGGATCTCCAATTGACTGGACGTGTGATTGATTGGACAGTTTAAGAAGGTTGTATAAAAAAGGGAGATGGCGCAAATATGGCGAGATCAAAAGAAAATGATTTAACGGAGAAATTGGCAGAAGGTCAACGAAAATATGGTGACGGCAACTTTACAGTACAGAACATCGGTGATGAAACTAACCCGAGTTGGACTGTCGTAAAAAATGTAAGGAAGGGATCGGCAGGCATTCGCGAAGAGGAAGATATATTAAGACTGCGATCAAAATATATAAAATAGTGCGGAAAGGTACGCCGAGATTCGCATTTTAAGACGATTATTTTTTATTCCGTGGATAGGGAATATCATCTAAATACGTCAGAATTTTCAATAGGGAATCGATAGAACAAAAAGGCATTCAACATTGGCGTAGGACTACTATATAGCGTATAATAGTAATTAACAAAAACGGTCAGTTGACCGCACAAATGAACGTTTAGCAAGTGATGAAAGAATCGTTTATATATCGTAGGTAATTGACGGGTCGGGAGTTAGAATCTCTCCTGGGACGCTAAAAAAACCTTGTTATCTTTTGATAACAAGGTTTTTTGTTTGTCTAAAAGTGATGTGTGTAAATAAAAATTGGAAATAACTAAACTATGAGTCGTAATAAAAACATTTGGAATCGCTGTAGCTATAGTGATTGTTTGGATATATATTTTTATACTACTATATAGAAATTAAGGTGCTATTAGGAGTAAATAGCTATTATTACATAATTAACAACATAAACAGGAGAAATGAATATGAAAAAGTATTTTGTAGTAGGGGTGCTGATGTTAAGTTTATTGGTCGGATGCGCACAAGATAACACTTCTATGGGAAAGGAAACGCCAAAGAAGAGTGAACAGGTTGAAAAGAAGGGGAAGTCTACTGATAAAAAGGTGGATGAAGAAAAAAATGTAAAAAATTCCGAGGAATCGGTGAAACTAAAGCCTGAACTTCAAACGTTCAATACGTGTGATTCGAACGGGAAGTACTGTGATCGTGGTATGCTAAACATTGGAAGTTTTAATGCTTTATCCGTAGGTATGACGGCGGAAGAAGTCACGGGAAAGTTGCAAAAGAATGCGGAGTCTAGTTCGTGGGCTACAGTAGATGGAAAAGAAGCTGTTCGGTATGAATATTCTGCGTCAATTACGAGTGTGACTGTTAATTATATCGATGGGAAACTGTACTCTGCGATTCATTCTATATATAATCCGAGATCAAAGGTGGTAAAAGTTACCGATTTGAATAATGATGGTTCATTCACGCAGCATGAGTGAGTTAATTAATAGCGTGAAATAAAAGACTATAAAAATGCATCAATTGTAAATGAATATAGAGAAATTCCGGAAAACGCCTCGAGTTATATCAGGTGTTTTTTTCATTTTTGGAAATCTTACAATTCTGTAAGGTAAGTGTAAGGAAGTTCGATGGTAACAAATTACTAATCCTCTATAATGAAGGTAACAACGATAAAACGAGGAGGAAGAAATGATGAAGGGATTAATCGTAACGGGTTTAACAGTTGCTTTTGGATTTGTAGCGTATGAGAAATTAACGTATGTAGTTGATGTTGTAAAACATTTAATCGCTTAGAAAAAACTACCATGAGAGGGAAAGGGAATGAGTGAATGAATGGAATGGTTATTCGGAATTATAGGTACTTGTAGTGTAGTATTATTGTTCTTTGTCCCGAGTGGTATACTTAGTTCGACAACGAGTTTGTTCTTCTTAAGTTTGTTTGCTTGTACGATGCTTATTATTATGTTTTTAATGAAGCGAAGTAAACCAATCTTCTACTTTAGCATGATTGTTATGGCAATTATTGTTCTCCAAATTATTACCCTTGTTATATACCCCACAATTATAAATGCTTTCCATTAATGATGAATCCTCTGCTTCTGTTGCTGAGGATTTTTGTTTGTGAAAAATGAATTTCATTTAAAATGTTGTTGATTTCCTGATATAAAAATTAAATATTCTCATATTTCAAACGAATGGTTTTGGAATGTTGTGTTCTCATTACGCATTTGATATATTTACTTTGAAGATAATTAAAATCTAGAAAAAGAGGCGAACGTATGGATAAAAAAGAAAATACGGTCGTATTGTTTCCGCAACTATCAGAACGCTATATTGATGAAGGTTTTTTAGCGTTGAAAGAGCGGAAATTCGAAGATGCATTGCGCTGCTTTGAAATATTACGTCAGTATAATGCGGAAACGGAACAAACAGAATTAGCTTCAGTTATTTGTTTGTTAGAATTAAAGCATATGGAAGAAGCGAAAGAAAAATGTGAGCAGCTGCTTGAAACGGGAGCTGTATTATTTGGTGACATTCTTGAAACGTATGTGACGATTTTAGTTCAAACAAATGATTATGAAGGTGTTATTGAAACTGTCGAAAAAGTTTTGCAAACGAAAGACATAATGCCCGAGCAAAAGGAAAAATTAGCGCAGCTCGCTTTATTTGCAGAAGGTATGCTAAATGAGGAAGACGCGTCGCTAGTTGATTCAAATTTTGAATTAGACGAGTTTACTAATGAACTTTTTGGAGGGAACTTTGGTCAAAAGCTAAGAGTGATCCAGAAACTTTCATTAAAAGACCTAGATCTTGCACTTCCTGCTTTAAAGAAATTTTTAATAGAGGAAAAGCAACACCCTTATTTGAAAACTTCTATTTTGTATAAGATGGTAGAAAATCAAATAGAAGAAGAGATAGAAGTAGAGAAGTTTGGAAATACGATAAAGGTAATCCCGGCATTTACAGGTCATAATGAGGAGCAATCCGATAAAATAATACATAAATTATCAAGCCGATTAGAGCAAAATTATCCGGATATATTTGATGCAATGGTTACATACTGGAAAGAATTACAAATTAGCACCTTCCCATTCCCTCTATTAATGGATAAAGTAGAAATTTGGGCTGCCGTCTTAGAGAGAATTGGAAGAAAGCGTTTCGGATTGGCTATTGATGAAGAAGAACTTATGACAGCATACAATATTGAATTTGAGGAATTTCATATTGCTTATCAATGGTTATTACGCATTGAAAGAGAAGGGTATTTGCCCGTATAATTATGAAAAAGAATCGTTCAGTTATTGAAACGAGCATATTCTATGTTATAATGTAAGGGTTGCAAAAGGCAGAAATCTGCCTGTTTGTAAGAGAAGAGAAGTATAATTCTCTTACTTAATATGTTTCATATTATTCTCGAACAAAATATACCGTAATTGTCTTTTAGACAATTAGTAGATTGGAACATTATATCTGAAAGCTTTTGCTAGAGGATTATTTGTACATTTGTTATTTCAAAAAAGAGATAATGAAGGTCTTAATCTATAGAGGTATGTGCATACATTATTATAGTTGGAGGGAAAGAATAAATGTCTACAAAATGGGAAAAATTAGAAGGTAACGTTGGCGTTTTAACAATCGAAGTTGATGCTAAAGAAGTAAACAACTCTATCGACGCTGCGTTCAAAAAAGTAGTAAAAACAATTAATGTACCAGGTTTCCGTAAAGGAAAAATGCCTCGTCCATTATTCGAACAACGCTTTGGTATTGAATCTTTATACCAAGATGCTTTAGATATCATCTTACCAAAAGCATACGGTGAAGCAATCGATGAAGCTGGTATCTTCCCAGTTGATCATCCTGAAATCGACATCGAGAAGTTCGAAAAAAATGCTAACCTTATCTTCACTGCAAAAGTTACAGTGAAACCTGAAGTTAAATTAGGTGAGTACAAAGGTTTAGCAGTAGAAAAAGTTGAAACAACTGTAACTGACGAAGATGTAGAGAACGAAGTAAAAGCTTTACAAGAGCGTCAAGCTGAACTAGTTGTTAAAGAAGAAGGAACTATTGAAAACGGTGATACAGCTGTAATCGACTTCGAAGGTTTCGTTGATGGCGAAGCATTTGAAGGCGGAAAAGGCGAAAACTACTCTCTTGCAATCGGTTCTGGTACTTTCATCCCAGGTTTCGAAGAGCAAGTAATTGGTCTTAAATCTGGTGATTCTAAAGACGTTGAAGTATCATTCCCAGAAGAGTACCATGCTGCTGAATTAGCTGGCAAACCAGCAACATTCAAAGTAACAATTCACGAAATCAAAACAAAAGAACTTCCTGAGTTAAACGACGAGTTCGCTAAAGATGCTGACGAAGAAGTTGCAACTCTTGATGAATTAAAAACAAAACTTCGCACAAACTTAGAAGAAGGCAAAAAGCACGAAGCTGAGCACAAAGTACGTGACGAAGTAGTAGAATTAGCTGCTGCTAACGCTGAAATCGACATTCCAGAAGCTATGATCGACACTGAGTTAGATCGTATGGTTCGTGAATTCGAGCAACGTTTAAGCCAACAAGGTATGAACCTTGAGCTTTACTACCAATTCACAGGTACTGACGCTGACAAGTTAAAAGAGCAAATGAAAGAGGATGCACAAAAACGTGTAAGAATCAATCTTGTTCTTGAAGCTATCATTGAAGCTGAAAACATCGAAGTTACTGAAGAAGAAGTAACTGCAGAAGTTGAAAAAATGGCTGAAATGTACGGTATGCCAGTAGACGCTATCAAGCAAGCTCTTGGAAGCGTAGACGCTTTATCTGAAGATCTTAAAGTGCGTAAAGCTGTAGACTTCTTAGTAGACAACGCTGCATAATAAAATAACAAGGCGCGATTTTAATCGTGCCTTGTTTTATAAATATAGAAATATATTTATAAAACTTTTCGATGAAGAAGGAAAAGTTTCTTCATAAGTCGAATATACATACTTCAAAAGTTTTAAAATTTTTTATTTGTACATAACTAGTCATATTATTTGTATTTCTCGCCACGTAGTGACATAATATGTATTTACATACGATACATTTATCGTGTACATACGAAGGCAAGAGGTTAGCACTTTGTAAGGGGTGTGAAAATATGTTTAAATTTAATGATGAAAAAGGTCAATTAAAATGTTCTTTCTGTGGTAAAACACAAACGCAAGTTCGAAAGTTAGTTGCAGGTCCAGGTGTTTACATTTGTGACGAGTGTATCGAGCTTTGTACTGAAATTGTACAAGAGGAGCTTGCGAAGGACGAAGAAGTAGAATTCAAAGATGTACCGAAACCGGTAGAAATTCGTGAAATCTTAGATGAGTATGTCATCGGACAAGATAACGCGAAAAAAGCACTAGCGGTAGCGGTATATAATCATTACAAACGTATTAATTCTAACAGCAAAATTGATGATGTAGAATTAGCGAAGAGTAATATTTCACTTATTGGGCCAACTGGTAGTGGTAAAACATTATTGGCACAAACATTAGCACGTATTTTAAATGTTCCATTTGCAATCGCGGATGCAACATCTTTAACTGAAGCTGGATACGTTGGGGAAGATGTAGAAAACATCTTACTAAAACTAATTCAAGCGGCTGATTATGATGTAGAGAAAGCGGAAAAAGGAATTATTTATATTGATGAGATTGATAAAGTGGCACGTAAGTCCGAAAATCCATCAATTACACGTGATGTATCTGGTGAAGGCGTACAGCAGGCACTTCTGAAAATTCTAGAAGGTACTGTAGCAAGCGTTCCACCTCAAGGTGGTCGTAAGCACCCGCATCAAGAGTTTATTCAAATTGATACAACGAACATCTTATTCATTTGTGGTGGAGCGTTTGATGGCATCGAGCCTATTATTAAACGTCGCCTTGGTGAGAAAGTAATTGGATTTGGTGCTGAGAAGAAAAATGCTGATGTAAATGAGAAGCATGTTTTATCTCACGTTTTACCAGAGGATCTTTTAAGATTCGGTTTAATTCCGGAGTTTATCGGTCGTCTTCCAGTTATTGCGAATCTAGAGCCGCTTGATGAAGATGCTCTTGTAGATATTTTAACTAAACCGAAAAATGCACTTGTTAAGCAATTCCAAAAATTATTGGAGCTTGACGATGTTGAGTTAGAGTTTGAAGAAGGTGCACTAGTTGAGATTGCGAAAAAAGCAATTGAACGTAAGACAGGTGCTCGTGGACTTCGTTCTATTATTGAAGGCTTAATGCTTGATGTAATGTTCGAACTTCCATCTCGCAAAGATATCGAGAAGTGTGTTCTTACAAAAGAAACAGTAGCTGATAATGCACCGCCAAAATTGGTGTTACAAGACGGTACTGTACTTGATACAAAAACATCTGCATAATGCGAAGAAGAAACAGCAATTTTTATAATTGCTGTTTTTCTTTATGTTTAGCACTATTCCTCCCAGGAAATACTAAATGATAAAACATAGCGGGAGGAAATGAATTATGAGCTGGACAAATATATTTTTACTTGTTCAACTTGTTTTTGGTGTAATTGTCGGATTGTACTTTTGGCATTTACTTCGAAATCAGCGAACACAAAAAGTTTCAATTGATCGAGAATCGAAAAAAGAATTGGAGCAGCTTCGTAAAATGCGTGAGATTTCTTTAACAGAGCCACTTGCGGAAAAGGTGCGTCCTACATCCTTTTTAGACATTGTAGGGCAAGAAGACGGGATTAAGTCGTTAAAAGCGGCTCTTTGTGGTCCTAATCCGCAACATGTGATCATATATGGTCCGCCAGGTGTCGGAAAGACAGCGGCAGCACGCCTTGTATTAGAAGAAGCGAAACGAAACCCGAAATCGCCATTTCGTACGAATGCAACATTTATTGAACTTGATGCGACGACAGCTAGGTTTGATGAACGTGGTATTGCAGATCCTTTAATTGGTTCAGTCCATGATCCAATTTATCAAGGAGCGGGTGCAATGGGGCAAGCGGGTATCCCGCAACCGAAAAAAGGGGCTGTAACAGATGCACATGGAGGCATTTTGTTTATTGATGAGATTGGTGAATTACATCCGATTCAAATGAACAAAATGTTAAAGGTGTTAGAAGATCGGAAAGTATTTTTGGAAAGTGCGTACTATAGTGAAGAAAATTCGATGATTCCAACATATATACATGATATCTTTCAAAAAGGTTTACCAGCCGATTTTCGCTTAGTTGGTGCAACGACTCGTTCGCCAGAGGAAATTCCTCCTGCAATTCGGTCGCGGTGTTTAGAAGTGTTCTTCCGGGAGTTAGAAACAGAAGAAATTCAAAAAGTAGCGAAGAATGCAGCTGACAAAGTGGAGATGCAAATAGGTGAGAACGGTATTGAAATGATTGGAATGTATGCAAGAAATGGACGGGAAGCGATTAACCTTGTACAAATTTCTGCTGGTATGGCGATAAATGAAGAACGTTCTTTCATTAAAGATGAAGATATAGAGTGGGTTGTTCATTCGAGCCAACTTACACCAAAGTACGAAAAGCACATTTATCCAATTCCAAGGATTGGCCTTGTGAACGGGCTTGCTGTATATGGGCCGAATACAGGCGCTTTATTAGAAATTGAGGTAACAGCTATTCCTGCGAAAGATAAAGGGTCAGTAAATGTAACTGGTATTGTGGAAGAGGAAAGTATTGGGAATCAAACGAAATCAATCCGCCGTAAAAGTATGGCGAAAGGTTCTGTTGATAACGTATTAACAGTACTCCGTTCTCTAGATGTACTTCCAGAAGGCTATGATATACATATTAACTTTCCGGGCGGTATCCCGATTGATGGTCCTTCGGCAGGGATTGCTATGGCAACGGGTGTTTATTCAGCGGTGCATCGTACATATGTGAATAATGAAGTAGCGATGACAGGTGAAATAAGTATCCACGGAGAAGTGAAGCCTATCGGTGGTGTGTACGCAAAAATAAAAGCTGCGAAAAAAGCGGGGGCTAAGAAAGTCATTATTCCGGCTGAAAACATGCAACCATTTTTGTATACAATAAAGGGAATTGAAATCATTCCTGTCCGCAAATTAAAAGAAGTATTTGAATTAACATTTATGCAGGAAAATATGCATCGTGAGATTGATGTACAGACTGCTTTGGACGAAACAGATGCACAATCAATGTAAGAATAAACGATAATAAAATTTGCCAGACTTCGTTTAAGTTTGTATGCTTAAGCGGAGTCTTTTTTCTTTTCATAAGGGAGAAAAAACAAGATATTAACGATTGCGGATAATCTCTGCAATTGCATCTAGATGTATTGTAATATAAAATAGTTGAACAGGAGTTTAATTTATTATGGAGGTGCTATGTCTAGTATGAATACGAACGAAAGAATTGTGCCCCTCCTACCATTAAGAGGCGTTCTCGTATATCCAACGATGGTTCTGCATCTTGATGTAGGACGTGATAAATCGATACAAGCACTAGAGCAGGCGGCAATGGATGAAAATATCATCTTTTTAGCAATGCAAAAAGAAATGAATATCGATGATCCGAAAGAAGATGACATATATAGTGTAGGTACAGTGGCGAAAGTGAAGCAGATGCTTAAATTGCCGAACGGTACGCTTCGTGTCCTTGTGGAAGGTTTACATAGAGCAGAAGTAGTAGAGTTTATCGAAGAAGAAAATGTAGTGCAAGTTTCTATTAAAACGGTAACGGAAGAAGTGGAAGATGATTTAGAAGAGAAAGCTCTTATGCGTACGTTACTGGAGCATTTCGAACAATATATTAAAGTTTCGAAAAAAGTTTCAAATGAAACATTTGCAACGGTAGCTGATGTAGAAGAACCGGGAAGACTAGCTGATTTAATTGCTTCTCACTTGCCGATTAAAACGAAGCAGAAACAAGAGATTTTAGAGATTGTATCTGCAAAAGAACGACTACATACACTTATTTCAATTATTCAAGATGAACAAGAGTTGCTTAGCCTAGAAAAGAAAATTGGACAAAAAGTGAAACGTTCAATGGAGCGCACACAAAAAGAATATTTCTTACGTGAGCAAATGAAGGCGATTCAAACAGAACTTGGTGATAAAGAAGGTAAGGGCGGGGAAGTTGAAGAACTTCGTGAGAAAATTGAACAGTCAGGAATGCCTGAAGAAACAACGAAGGCTGCGCTGAAAGAATTAGATCGTTATGAAAAGTTACCAGCAAGTTCTGCGGAGAGCGGTGTTATTCGCAATTATATTGACTGGTTATTAGCCCTTCCGTGGACAGAAGCGACAGAGGATATGATTGATCTTGTTCATTCTGAAGAGATTTTAAATAAAGATCATTACGGCCTTGAAAAAGTAAAAGAGCGAGTGCTTGAATATTTAGCTGTACAAAAATTGACTAACTCATTAAAAGGCCCTATTCTTTGTTTAGTAGGACCTCCTGGGGTCGGAAAAACTTCGTTAGCTCGTTCTATCGCAACATCATTGAATCGTAACTTTGTCCGTGTATCCCTTGGCGGTGTACGTGATGAGTCTGAAATTCGTGGTCACCGCCGTACGTATGTTGGAGCAATGCCAGGACGCATTATTCAAGGTATGAAAAAGGCGAAAACAGTTAATCCAGTCTTCTTATTAGATGAGATTGATAAAATGTCTAACGATTTCCGTGGAGATCCATCAGCAGCATTACTTGAAGTGTTAGATCCAGAACAAAACCATAACTTTAGTGATCATTACATTGAAGAGCCATATGATCTATCGAAAGTTATGTTTGTAGCAACTGCTAATACACTTTCAAGTATTCCAGGTCCGCTGCTTGACCGTATGGAAATCATTTCGATTGCTGGCTATACAGAACTTGAAAAGGTACACATTGCTCGTGAACATTTACTGCCGAAACAATTAAAAGAGCATGGCTTACGAAAAGGTAATTTACAAGTACGTGATGAAGCGCTTCTTGAAATTATTCGTTATTATACACGTGAGGCTGGTGTTCGTACACTAGAGCGTCAAATTGCAAAAGTTTGTCGTAAAGCAGCAAAAATCATTGTTACAGAAGAACGCAAGCGAATTGTTGTAACGGAGAAAAATGTTGTTGATTTACTTGGCAAGCACATATTCCGTTACGGACAAGCTGAGAAGACAGACCAAGTTGGTATGGCGACTGGTTTAGCCTACACAGCAGCTGGTGGTGATACACTTGCTATTGAAGTGTCTGTAGCGCCAGGTAAAGGGAAATTAATTTTAACAGGGAAACTTGGGGATGTTATGAAAGAATCAGCACAAGCAGCGTTTAGTTATATTCGTTCTCGTGCAGAAGAGCTGCAGATCGATCCGAATTTCCATGAGAAAAATGATATTCATATTCATGTTCCAGAAGGAGCAGTTCCAAAAGATGGACCGTCAGCAGGTATTACGATGGCAACGGCACTTATTTCGGCACTAACAGGTATTCCTGTAAGTAAAGAAGTAGGTATGACAGGTGAAATTACACTTCGTGGTCGTGTATTACCAATTGGTGGTTTAAAAGAAAAAACATTAAGTGCTCACCGCGCAGGCTTAACAAAAATTATTTTGCCAGCAGAAAACGAGAAAGATTTAGATGATATTCCAGAGAGCGTAAAAGAAAACCTTACGTTTGTGCTTGCATCTCATTTAGATGAAGTATTGGAGCACGCATTAGTAGGAGTGAAACAATGAAAGTAACAAAAGCAGATATTGTAATTAGTGCTGTTAAACCAGAACAATATCCAGACAGTGATTTACCAGAAATTGCATTAGCAGGTCGTTCAAATGTCGGGAAGTCTTCCTTCATTAATAAAATTTTAAATCGTAAAAAGTTAGTACGTATTTCTTCTAAACCAGGAAAAACGCAAACACTGAACTTTTTCTTAATCAATGAAATGATGCATTTTGTTGACGTTCCAGGCTATGGATATGCGAAAGTATCTAAAACGGAGCGCGCGGCATGGGGCAAGATGATTGAAACGTACTTTACAACACGTGAGCAATTAGACGCAGCTGTATTAGTAGTTGATTTACGTCACCAACCAACAAAAGATGACGTGATGATGTATGATTTCTTAAAGCATTATGAAATCCCAACAATTATTATTGCAACGAAAGCCGATAAAATTCCGAAAGGGAAATGGCAAAAGCATTTAAAAGTTGTAAAAGAAACGCTTGCTGTTGAAATTGGCGATGAAATCGTTCTATTCTCTTCTGAAACAGGACTTGGAAAAGAAGAGGCATGGAAAGCAATTCATAAAATGACAAAAACAAAAAACGCGTGACGAATGTCGCGCGTTTTTTTCTTTATACACTTTTAGCGTACGTTTAATGTTACTTCAATATTCCCTCGTGTTGCTTTAGAGTACGGACACACCCCGTGAGCAGCTTCTACAAGTTCTTGTGCTTCACTATGTGAAACGCCAGCGACATGTACATCAAGTACAGCAGATAGACCGAAACCACCATCTGTATCTTTTCCGATAGAAACGTGAGCAGTTACTTCTGTACTTTCCACTTTCACACGTTTTGTACGAATGACAAGTTGTAATGCGCTATCAAAGCAAGCTGCATAACCAGCAGCAAATAGTTGTTCTGGATTTGTTGCCTCTCCGCCTGCACCACCTAGTGCTTTCGGCATTTTTACATCAAGGTTTAATATGCCATCATCTGAAACTACTTTCCCGTTTCTTCCACCTGTTGCTGTTACTGAAGCAGTATATAATTTATCCATGTTTATTCCCCTTTTCTATCATTAATGGTTTTCATTGTTTCAATTAGTTTATTTAATTGAATTAATAAAGAACGATATTCTTGCTCTGTAATTCCTAAATTTGTAGCCATCGTTGTCGGTAATGAACAAGCCTTTTCTTTTAAATCCTTGCCTTGTTCTGTTAATTCAATACAAACTTTTCGCTCGTCTTCTTTTGAACGAACACGTTTTACAAGTTTTAATGATTCCATGCGTTTTAACATGGGTGTTAAAGTGCCGGAATCTAAAAATAGGCGTTCGCCAATTTCTTTTACTGTTAGTCCGTCTTGCTCCCATAGTACGAGTAACGTAATGTACTGGGGATACGTAATGCCCATTTCTTCTAAATAGGGCCGATAAAAACGGGTAACTTCTCTTGAACAAGCGTAAATAGAAAAACAAAGTTGGTTATCTAGTTGCAAAGAATCTTCTTTCATCAGCAACACCTCTCTTTTAAATTGTGCACAATTTAATTTTGTAAAATCAATATAACGAAAAAGAAATACGATGTCAAATACATTGCATTGAGAAAGTGAGTACTATATTTTGGAACAATCATACATATTTTCCTTCATGATGAAAGAAGATAGAAAAGATGATGTTATAATTAATATGGAATAGTTTCCATCACTTGATTATGAGGACTTTTTTTGGTAACGTACAAATAGAGTTATTAATTTATAATCATTATAAAGTAGAAAGCTTTTTATTAGTTATACTGAATCTCCTTCGTTAACATACGGAGAATAAATAAAAAATAATCGGTTGTTCACACGATTGTCAGATTCATAAGAGGAAAGTTGTATTATGATAGTAGATAAAGTGATAAAACGGGTGAAGGGGGACGTGCTGCGTGCATATTCTTGTTGTTAGTGTAAATTATCGAACAGCCCCTGTAGAATTTCGTGAGAAACTCACATTTCAGGCAGCAGAGCTAGAGCAAGCAATGACTACATTACAAAATCAAAAGAGCGTGCTAGAAAATGTCATTGTATCAACTTGTAATCGCACTGAGATTTACGCTGTCGTCGATCAATTACACACGGGACGGTATTATATTAAGAAGTTTTTAGCTGATTGGTTTCAGCTTGAAATAGACGAAGTCGCACCATACTTAACTATTTTTGAACAAGATGGTGCAATAGATCATTTATTCCGCGTAACGTGCGGTTTAGATTCTATGGTAGTTGGAGAAACACAGATTTTAGGCCAAATAAAAGATAGCTTTTTAGAAGCGCAGCAAGTAAAAACGACAGGCACAATTTTTAATGAGTTGTTTAAGCAAGTGGTTACGTTAGCGAAACGTGCGCACTCAGAGACAACGATTGGTGAAAGTGCGATGTCTGTTAGTTATGCCGCTGTTGAACTTGGAAGGAAAATATTTGGTGAGTTAACAGATTGTCATGTACTTATTCTTGGTGCTGGTAAGATGGGTGAACTTGCTCTGCAAAATTTATATGGAAGCGGTGCTCGTAAAGTAACAGTTATGAATAGAACGCTTTCGAAAGCAGAAGTAATGGCTGAGAAATATATGGGACATGCAAAGCCTTTAAGTGAATTGCAATGTGCATTATTGGAAGCTGATATTTTAATTAGTTCGACGGGTGCATCAGAATATGTCATTACGAAAGAGATGATGACGAAAGTGGAGAAAATGCGCTCTGGTCGTCCGTTATTTATGGTTGATATTGCAGTACCGCGTGATATTGATCCTGCGATTGATGAATTAGAAGGCTCTTTCTTATATGACATTGATGATCTGCAAGGTGTAGTGGAAGCAAACCGTGCCGAGCGTTTGAAGGAAGCAGAGAAAATTCAATTTATGATTGAAGAGGAAATGGTTTTATTTAAAACGTGGTTAAGTACGCTTGGTGTTGTACCGTTAATATCGGCTCTACGTGATAAAGCGCTAGCAATTCAAAGTGATACGATGGAAAGCCTTGAACGAAAAATACCAAATCTTAGTGATCGTGAGAAAAAGGTAATTAGTAAACATACGAAAAGTATTATTAATCAATTGCTAAAAGACCCAATTTTAGTAGCGAAAGAACTAGCTGCTGAAGAGGGAGCAAGCGAAAAATTAGCCTTATTTGCGAAGATTTTTGATTTAGAAGTAGAAGAAGCGGGAAATACGGAAGAAGTAGAACATAAAAGAGTGTGGACACCATCCGTTCCATCTTTATAATTTGGAAGGATGATCGGATGAGTTTTTTAAATAACAGTATTATTTATCATATTGCAATTATTTTATATGCTTGTAGCATTAGTTTATATTTTATAGATTATTTCCAAAGTAACCGAAAGGCGAACCGATTTGCTTTTTGGTTACTTGCGATTGTATGGGTATTGCAGTCTATCTTTATGTTGCTTAGGGCTACAGATTCAGAAACGAATCCTATTTTAACTTTATTGTCAGGGATTTATTTTTATGTTTGGTTATTGATTACGATGTCATTAGTCATTAATCGATTTATGCGCATTGACTTTTTAGTCTTTTTTACAAATGTTGTAGCATTTGGCGTAAGCGCTTTTTCTATTTTTACACCGCTCGGAAAGATGTCGCCAGTACTTGCAGAGCAATTAGTTTCAGAGCTTGTATACGTGCATGTCGGTATGGCGATTATTTCTTATGCAACGTTTACTGTATCGTTCATTTTTTCTATTATGTATTTATTGCAATATCGGCTATTAAAAAAGAAAAAATGGAATGCGAGATTAAGAAGGTTAGGAAATTTGCCGAAGCTTGAATCTATGTCTTACGGATTAAATTTATTTTCTGTTCCGTTTTTCTTATTAGCAATTATATTAGGATGCATATGGGGATATACAAAATTGGATAATTTCCATTGGTATGATACGAAAGTAATCGGGTCTTTTGTCGTTCTATTTACATATTGTGCGGGCTTATATTTACGAGCGGCAGATGTGTTGCAAGGTAAGAAAATTGTGCTGTGGAATATCGGGGCATTTCTCGTAATGCTAGTTAACATTTTTCTATTAAGTAGTTTATCTAATTTCCACTTTTGGTATTTATAATGAGGAGAGAGAATTATGCGCAAAATTATTGTAGGTTCACGAAAGAGTAAGCTAGCATTAACACAAACAAATTGGTTTATCGATCAATTAAAAGCGCTTGGTTTACCATATGAATTTGAAGTGAAAGAAATCGTCACAAAAGGTGATGTTATTTTAGATGTTACTCTTTCAAAAGTAGGCGGAAAAGGTTTATTTGTAAAGGAAATTGAACACGCGTTACTTACGAAGGAAATTGATATGGCTGTACATAGTATGAAAGATATGCCGGCTGTACTTCCAGATGGATTAACGATTGGTTGTACACCAAAGCGCGTTGACCCTCGTGACGCTTTTATTTCTAAAAACGGAGAATCGTTTAAAGACTTAGCAAAAGGTGCAATCTTAGGGACGAGTAGTTTGAGACGTAGTGCACAACTACTAGCTGCGAGACCAGATTTACAAGTGAAGTGGATCCGCGGAAATATCGATACACGCTTACGTAAGTTAAAAGATGAAGATTACGATGCAATTATTTTAGCGACAGCTGGATTACAGAGAATGGGCTGGGACGATGAAGTTATTACAGAACATTTAGATGAAACGTTATGTGTACCAGCTGTAGGACAAGGTGCATTAGCGATTGAATGTCGTGAGGACGATAAGGATTTACTTCAGTTGTTAGCACATATTAATGATGCAGTAACAGAAAGAACAGTGGCTGCTGAACGAGTATTTCTTCACAAACTTGAAGGTGGATGCCAAGTTCCAATCGCTGGATATGCAACTCTTAAAGAAGATGATGCAATCGAATTAACAGCGCTTGTTGGTTCTATGGACGGTTCTGTTTTATTAAAAGAGACAGTAGTAGGTACTGATCCAAAGGAAGTAGGATTAGAGGCTGCGGATCGTTTAATTAAACAAGGAGCAAAAGAGCTCATCCTTGCTGCGAATAAGGGGCAACAATAAATATGAACGCTCTCGCTGGCAAAACGGTATTGATTACACGTGCCCAGCACCAAGCGAAACAAATGAGTGTAGCAGTGAAAGAAAGGAGCGGAATTCCATTGGAAATTCCGCTTTTGCGTATGGAAGGTATGTCTCATAGGCAAATTCAACATATAGCAGGGCAGCTACATTCGTATGACTGGGTTATGTTTACGAGTAAAAATGGTGTAGCTTTTTTTCTAGATAGTTTGAGAAAGAAGCTCCCCGGAACGATTAAAATTGCTGCAGTAGGCGTGAAAACAAAGTTAGAGTTAGAAAAGCGAGGCTATCAAGTAGATTTTGTTCCCACTGCATTTGTTGCAGAAGTATTTGCAGAAGAGTTTGTAAAAAAACTAAGTGGAAACGAATGTATTTTATTTCCGAAAGGGAATTTAGCAAGAGATGTTATCCCAGTTAAACTCCGGGAAATGGGTGTTTCTCTAGAGGAGCTAATCGTATACGGTACGAAAGAAAATGTAGAGAAAAAACAAGAACTGATAACAGCGTTGAAGTTTGGGAAAGTAGACATTATTACATTTACGAGCCCTTCAACTGTTAATAGTTTTGTCCGTTTACTTGAGGGTACAAACTGGAGAGAATGGACAAAAAAATGTACAATTGCTTGTATAGGACCGATAACAGCGAAAGAGGCAAGAAGTTATTTCTCAGAAGTTATCGTGCCAGAAGAATACACAATAGAATCGTTAATACAATGCATTTGTGAATCTATTTTACATGCATAATCAAAATAAAAGAATGGGGATAGAAATCTATGAATTCTTTACAATTTAATCGTCATCGTCGCTTAAGACAAAGCGGTAATTTGCGTGCGCTTGTGCGTGAAACGTTTTTACATACGGAAGACTTTATTTACCCTATTTTTGTATTAGAAGGTGAAAATGTTCGTAATGAAGTTCCTTCTATGCCAGGCGTATATCAAATGTCTTTAGATTTATTGCAAGCTGAAATGCAAGAGGTTGTTGACTTAGGTATTCGTTCTGTTATTGTATTTGGTTTACCTGCTGAAAAGGATGAAGTTGGATCATCAGCATATTGTGATCATGGAATTGTGCAACGTGCAATTAAGCAAATTAAAGGTGATTTCCCTGAGCTAGTAGTAGTTGCGGATACATGTTTATGTCAATTCACAAGCCATGGTCATTGCGGTGTGATTGAAGATGGTATTATTTTAAATGACGAGTCTCTTGCAGTTCTTGCGAAAACAGCTGTAAGCCAAGCAAAAGCAGGAGCGGACATTATTGCGCCGTCAAACATGATGGACGGATTCGTAACAGCAATTCGCCATGCATTAGATGAAAATGGTTTTGGTCATGTGCCAGTTATGTCGTACGCTGTGAAATATTCATCAGCATTTTACGGACCATTCCGTGATGCGGCGCACGGTGCACCACAATTTGGTGATCGCAAAACATATCAGATGGACCCAGCGAACCGTATGGAAGCGTTCCGTGAAGCAGAATCAGATGTAATGGAAGGGGCAGATTTCTTAATTGTAAAGCCAGCTCTTTCTTACTTAGATATCGTTCGTGATGTGAAAAAAAACTTTAATTTACCAGTCGTTGCTTATAACGTAAGCGGTGAATATTCAATGATTAAAGCGGCGGCGCAAAATGGTTGGATTAATGAAAAAGAAGTTGTACTTGAAAAATTAATTAGCATGAAACGTGCAGGAGCAGATTTAATTATTACGTATCATGCAAAAGATGCAGCAAGATGGTTACAAGAAGGAGGCGCTAAATAATGAAAAAGTTTGATAAGTCGATTGCGGCGTTTGAAGAGGCACAAGACTTAATGCCTGGTGGCGTAAATAGCCCTGTTCGTGCCTTTAAATCTGTCGGTATGAATCCGTTGTTTATGGAGCGTGGAAAAGGTTCTAAAGTATATGATATCGATGGAAATGAATACATCGATTACGTATTATCATGGGGTCCTTTAATTCATGGCCATGCAAATGATCGTGTTGTGGAAGCTTTAAAAGCTGTTGCTGAAAGAGGTACAAGCTTCGGTGCACCAACAGAAATTGAAAATAAATTAGCAAAACTTGTTATTGAGCGCGTACCATCAATTGAGATTGTACGTATGGTTAACTCTGGAACAGAAGCAACAATGAGTGCACTACGTTTAGCTCGTGGTTATACAGGCTGTAACAAAATTTTGAAATTCATTGGTTGTTACCATGGTCATGGCGATTCGTTATTAATTAAAGCAGGCTCTGGTGTGGCGACGCTAGGTTTACCAGATAGCCCTGGTGTACCAGAAGGGGTAGCGAAAAATACGATTACAGTAGCTTATAACGATTTAGAAAGTGTGAAATACGCTTTTGAACAATTCGGTGATGATATTGCTTGTGTAATTGTAGAACCAGTAGCGGGCAATATGGGTGTTGTTCCTCCACAACCTGGATTTTTAGAAGGCCTTCGTGAAGTAACAGAGCAAAACGGTTCATTGCTTATTTTTGATGAAGTAATGACAGGATTCCGAGTTGCTTATAATTGTGGACAAGGTTATTACGGTGTAACACCTGATTTAACTTGTTTAGGTAAAGTAATCGGTGGTGGCTTACCAGTAGGAGCATACGGTGGTAAAGCAGAAATTATGCGCCAAGTTGCGCCAAGCGGGCCGATTTACCAAGCTGGTACTTTATCAGGTAACCCGCTTGCGATGGCAGCAGGTTATGAAACGTTAGTACAATTAACGCCAGAATCATATGTAGAATTTGAGCGTAAAGCTGAAATGTTAGAAGTTGGCTTACGTAAAGCGGCTGAAAAACATGGCATTCCGCATTATATTAACCGTGCTGGTTCTATGATTGGTATTTTCTTCACAGATGAGCAGGTTATTAATTACGATGCAGCAAAATCTTCAAACTTAGAATTCTTTGCGGCTTACTATCGTGAAATGGTAGAACAAGGTGTATTCTTACCACCATCTCAATTCGAAGGTTTATTCTTATCGACAGCACATAGTGATGCAGATATTGAAGCGACGATTGCAGCGGCTGAAATTGCAATGTCAAAATTAAAAGCTTAATTTAATAAAGAAAATCGCTCTCCATAAGGGGAGCGATTTTTTTTATTCATAAAGTAGGCTTTCCATACATAAATCTGTAATGACATATAGTTTGGGAGGGGGAAAAGAAGTGACAACAGATCATTCATTACGATTTTCATTAAAAGAATCTGTTTGGTTCCAAAAAGGACAGGAAGTCGAAGAACTTTTGTCAATTTCGTTAGATCCAGACGTTGAGATAGAAGAGCTTGATCATGAAGTTATCGTGAGAGGGCAGTTAGATTTAACGGGAGAGTATGTTGCAAGGCAAGATGATTCAGCTTATTCATTAAGAGAGCTATCACCAGCAAAGGCAATTGATTATGTAGAAACAAGGGAAGACGGGGTTAATGAGCTTGTCCATTCCTTTCCGCTTGAAATATCAATTCCAAGAAATCGAGTGAAAGTCATTGAAGAATTATATGTATCAATTGAGGAATTTGATTATGAATTAAAGGAAAATGGTTGCTTACAATTGTTAGCGGATATATCTATTACAGGTTTATGTGATGAAGAAAGAATCGAGGATGAAGAGGAAGAAACGGTGTATGCTGAGTTAGAAGATGAGCCAGCTGAAGAGGATGAAAATAGACCTGCAACGCATGTAGAAGAACCAGTCTATAAGGAATCGGATGAGTGGGAAGATTACGCATTTGAACCGTTCCAACTAGAAGAAAGAAAAGAGCAGAAATTAGAGGAAGAGGAAATAGAAGAACATGAATTTGTGGAGCGTGAAGAGGAGAAAGAAGCAACTCCACAATTTGAATTGTTCGGACGAAAAGATTTCAAGAAAGAAAAAGCGAAAAAGCAGGAGGAACAAGAAGAAGAAGCGTACTCACAGCGAGATGAAAATGCGCTTTATTTAACAAAAATATTTACGAAAGAACCGGAAGAAGAATTTACAAAGTTAAGAATGTATTTTGTGCAAGAAGGGGATACAATCGAATCTGTTGCAGAACGTTATGAAACGTCTGTGCAAAATTTATATCGTGTAAATCAATCAGAAGATATATATTTAACTACAGGGCAAATTATATATATTCCTGTTTCAAAAGCAAAGGCGAAATAAGTGAGTGGTTTTTTTCACTCACCTCTTTTCTTTTCCTAAAAGTTATGTTTTGAATAAGAAAGGGTCATTCGTATGGATATTGAATTACGAAATCGCTATGAACCCATTGTTAGGCAATATAGATTGGATACGCAGCATATGGAAGAGCACGGAAGTGTAATGAAAATTTATACGAATCAAGGTCCGTATGCGTTAAAGAAAATACAAGATAGAAAATTAGAGCGGAATAATTTTTTGCATCACATTCAATATTTGAAAGAGAAAGGTTTTTCGAATTATGTACCTATTTATCATGCGACGGACGGAAATTATGTCTTAAGTGATGGGACATATAGTTATTATTTAATGCCTTGGTTAGAACGTGCGGAAGGAAACGGTGAGGATAACGATCAATATCACAAAATGTTTCAGACGCTCGGAACGTTGCATCAAAAAACGGTGAAAGAGGAGACGTATACAGAAGAAGAATTAGAAAAACATTATACAAATATATCCGACCGTTGGGAAAATGATGGTGAGATGTTAGAAGAGTTTCTTGTAGAATCTGAAGCGAAGTGGTATATGTCTCCGTTTGAATTACAATATTGTACGTATTATCACCATGTTATGAGAGCTCGCGAGTTCGCAACAAAGCAATTAAATGAATGGCATGATGCGATGAAAGAAAAGGAAACAACACGTACTACTTTCGTTCATGGGAATGTATCGCTTAATCATTTTTTATTTGATTATGAGCGAAACGGCTATTTTATTAGTTTAGAAAAATCGCAGTTTGCAACGCCTGTGCAAGATATAGTAGGTTTTTATTCTCGGTCTTTAAACACATATCCAATTGCACGGAGTGACCGCTTTGAATGGTATCAAATGTATCAAAAAAATTTCCCGTTTACGAAAGAGGAGCAGCTTCTTATGTTTGCATATATGACGTATCCGTCGCATTTTATTCGGCAAATTCAGTCGTATACGAAAAGAAGAAAGAGTCGTAATGAAGAAAATGAGCTCCGCGGGGTGAAAAGTTTGCAGCAATCGCATTGGCTCGTTAGCAATACAGAATATTTCCTTTCGCAATTACAAGCTGCCCAGCAAGGGAACGGATGAAGAAGATAAGTAGGGAGAACCCTGCTTATCTTTTTTATTAGTTCCATAAAGAGATAAAAGCCGTAGTTTCAAATTTATCTTGACGAATAAGGTTTCGTTTTTTACACTATTGTATATAATAATTAACAATCATATAAATGCATTGAAGGGGAAGAGTATGACATGAAACGTCTTCAGAGAGGAGAATCATTAGCTGGGAGATTCTCTAGATAGTTATGTTAGAAGGTAGCCCTGGAGCATCTTTTCTGAACGGAATAGTTCTCATTAGGAAAAGACGGATTTGTCCGTTATCAAATTAAGAGTATAAGCAAATTCTGAATTTGTTTGTAAATAAAGGTGGTACCGCGATGTCCCTCGTCCTTTTTTGGATGAGGGACATTTTTTATTTTAAGGAGGGAAAATAATGTCAAACACGGAAAAGAATTTACCAACTAAATATGATCATATGTCCGTTGAAGAAGGCCTTTACCAATGGTGGCTTGAAGGCAAATATTTCGAAGCAACAGGAGACGAGAAGAAACAACCGTATACAATTGTAATTCCACCTCCGAACGTAACTGGTAAGTTACACTTAGGTCACGCTTGGGATACAACTCTTCAAGATATTTTAACTCGTACGAAGCGTATGCAAGGTTACGATGTACTGTGGCTTCCAGGAATGGACCATGCTGGTATCGCAACACAAGCGAAAGTAGAAGGGAAACTTCGTGAAGAAGGTATTTCACGTTACGATCTTGGCCGTGAGAAATTCCTTGAAAAAGCTTGGGAATGGAAAGAAGAGTACGCTTCTCACATTCGTCAACAATGGGGGAAAGTTGGTTTAGGACTAGACTATTCTCGTGAACGTTTCACATTAGATGAAGGTTTATCTGATGCGGTTAATAAAGTATTCGTTCAATTATACGAAAAAGGCTTAATTTACCGCGGTGAATATATTATCAACTGGGACCCAGCAACACGCACGGCTCTTTCTGATATTGAAGTAATTCATAAAGAAGTTCAAGGTGCATTCTACCATATGAACTATCCGTTAACAGACGGTTCAGGTCATATTCGTCTTGCAACTACTCGTCCAGAAACAATGCTTGGTGATACAGCAGTAGCAGTTCATCCAGAAGATGATCGTTACAAACACTTAATCGGTAAAACAGTTACACTTCCAATCGTAGGCCGTGAGATTCCGATTATTGCTGATGAGTACGTAGAAAAAGACTTTGGAACAGGTGTTGTAAAAATTACACCAGCTCATGACCCGAATGACTTTGAAGTAGGTAACCGTCATGACTTACCACGCATCTTAGTAATGAACGAAGATGGAACGATGAATGAAAAAGCTGGTAAGTATAACGGTATGGATCGCTTTGAATGCCGTAAAGCATTAGTGAAAGACTTACAAGAAGCTGGCGTATTAGTAGAAATCGAGCCTCATATGCACTCAGTAGGTCATAGTGAGCGTAGCGGTGCAGTTGTTGAGCCTTACTTATCAACACAATGGTTCGTAAAAATGGCTCCACTTGCTGAAAAAGCAGTAGAGCTTCAACAAAAAGAAGAAGAAAAAGTAACGTTCGTACCAGAACGTTTTGAAAACACATACTTACGCTGGATGGAAAACATTCATGACTGGTGTATTTCTCGTCAATTATGGTGGGGTCACCGCATTCCAGCTTGGTATCATAAAGAAACTGGTGAAGTATACGTAGGTACAGAAGCACCAGCAGATATTGAAAACTGGAATCAAGATAACGACGTACTTGATACATGGTTCAGTTCAGCGTTATGGCCGTTCTCAACACTTGGCTGGCCGGATGAAGATTCAGCAGACTTTAAACGTTACTATTCAACAGATGCACTAGTAACTGGTTATGATATTATCTTCTTCTGGGTATCTCGTATGATTTTCCAAGGTTTAGAGTTTACAGGAGAGCGTCCATTTAAAGATGTATTAATTCACGGTTTAGTTCGTGATGAGCAAGGACGTAAAATGAGTAAATCTCTTGGTAACGGTATTGACCCAATGGATGTTATCGAGAAGTACGGTGCAGATGCAATGCGCTATTTCTTATCAACAGGAAGTGCACCAGGTCAAGATTTACGCTTTAGCATGGAGAAAGTAGAATCTACTTGGAACTTCATTAATAAAATTTGGAACGCATCACGTTTCGTATTAATGAACATGGATGACATGAAGTATGAAGAAATCGATTTAACTGGTGAAAAATCAGTTGCAGATAAGTGGATTTTAACTCGATTAAACGAAACAATCGAAAGTGTAACACGTAACATGGATAAATATGAGTTCGGTGAAGCTGGTCGTTCATTATACAACTTCATTTGGGATGATTTCTGTGACTGGTACATTGAGATGGCGAAACTGCCACTATACGGTGAAGATGAGGCAGCTAAGAAAACAACTCGTTCTATTTTAGCTTACGTATTAGACCAAACAATGCGTCTATTACACCCATTCATGCCATTCGTAACAGAGAAAATCTGGCAGCATTTACCGCATGAAGGCGAGTCTATTACAGTAGCAGCTTGGCCAACAGTTCGCGAAGATTTACAAGATAAAGAGGCGGCAGCAGAAATGCACCTTCTAGTTGATATCATTCGCTCTGTTCGTAACATTCGTGCGGAAGTAAATACGCCAATGAGCAAAAAAGTTCAAATGCAAATTAAAGCAAAAGATGAGGCAGTACTAGCTCAGCTTACGAAAAACAGTTCTTACATTGAGCGTTTCTGTAACCCAAGTGAATTAACAATTAAGATTGATTTACAAGCGCCAGAAAAAGCGATGACTGCAATCGTATCAGGTGCAGAGTTATTCTTACCATTAGCTGATCTTATCAATCTTGATGAAGAGAAAGCGCGTCTTGAAAAAGAACTTGAGAAGTTCGATAAAGAAGTAGAACGTGTACAGAAGAAACTTTCAAACCAAGGATTCGTAGCGAAAGCTCCTGCAGAAGTTATTGACGGAGAGCGTGCGAAAGAGCAAGATTACCTAGAAAAACGTGAAGCAGTTCGTCAACGTCTAGCGGATCTTGAGAAATAAAATATTTTTTCAGAGACTCACTATATTGGTGAGTCTCTTTTCTTTGCGTATAATAGAAGTATGAAGGTTGTCTTTTGAAAGGGGAATAACATACGTGACACATACATATGAAGAAGCGATAGGATGGATTCATAGCCGATTGAAATTTGGGATAAAACCAGGACTAGAAAGAATGCAATGGATGTTAGAAGAGCTCGGAAATCCAGAGCGTCATATAAAATGTGTTCATCTTGCTGGTACAAATGGAAAAGGTTCAACTTTAACGTATATGCGCTACATGCTAGAAGGCGCAAAATATAAGGTTGGAACATTTACCTCTCCTTACATTGAAACATTTAATGAGCGTATTAGTGTGAACGGAACGCCAATTGCAGATGAAGAGATTGCGGAACTTGTAAAGATGGTAAAGCCAGTCGTTGAAAAACTAGACGAGACGGATTTAGGAGAAGCAACTGAGTTTGAAATTATTACTGTTATGGCAATTTGTTATTTCGGTAAAGTTAATTTCTGTGATGTTGTTTTATTTGAAACAGGGCTTGGGGGAAGGTTTGATTCTACAAATGTTATTCATCCTGTTCTCACGATTATTACGAATATCGGTCACGATCATATGCATATTTTAGGGGATACACTAGGAGAAATTGCATATGAAAAGGCAGGGATTATTAAGTCAGGTGTTCCAGTAATTACTGGTGTACAAGATGAAGAAGCATTGCAAGTCATTCAAAAGGTTGCGAAGGAAAATCATGCAAACGTATATGAACTTGGCAAACAATTTACATCACTACATAAACATTCTAATGAAGATGGGGAACATTTTGATTTTGCTTGTCCATTCGCCTCATTTAAAGATGTTCGGATTTCAATGAAAGGTATTCATCAAGTAGGCAATGCTACAGTAGCGCTTATGGCAGTAATGTATTTAAAAACATATTTATCATTTTTAATTAATGAAGAGGAAATGAAAGCTGGATTACAAGAAGCATACTGGATTGGTCGATTTGAAAAGTTACAAAATAATCCAGATATTATAATAGACGGTGCTCATAATCCAGAGGGTATTGAAAGTCTTGTGAAAACAGTAGAGGCACATTACAAAGATAAAAATGTAATAGTTTTATTTACTGCTCTTGGTGACAAACAGTTACATAACATGGTAGGGCAATTAGAAGAAGTTGCTGATGAAATAATATTTACGACATTTGCCTTTGATCGTGCCATTTCTGCTGACAAACTTGCATCGTATTCGCAAAAAGAATCAAAATTAATTTTTGAAGATTGGAAAGAGGCAATTGATAAGAAGATTGAAATGATAGGAAAAAATGATGTCTTCATCATAACTGGTTCTCTATATTTCATTTCTGAAGTTCGAAAATATATTTGCGAAAAAAACTAGATAGTATTTGCTATCTAGTTTTTTGTTCTACAAATGAAGTCAAATGCATACATATAAGATAATTATATAGGGTAATTTGGCGAATTCCTCTGACAAATATCTCGTTTTTTTGTGAAATGAATATGATATGATGCGGACAACGATAAGAGGTGAGGTGTGAGTGTATGGACAAGCAATCACGAACGATCTCAGTGAAAGTAAATGGAACAGAAGCGAAGTATGAAGAAAAGAAGAAAGATGAGTTTGAATGGATGGTAGTAGAAAGTGAAAGACCCAAAAACGTTGTTCCGTTTCAAAAAGCGAAATTAATGTCTACGGAAAAAAAACGAAAGAAGTGGAGCAATACGTTAATTGCAATCGTTGCAACTGCGATTATTATTGGTACGGCGTTGGGAATGGGAATGCTTCATGTCACTGGACAAGGTGCGACAGGAGGAAGCGAAGTAACAACTTCGAAGCAGACTTCGAATGAAGAATCAAAGGTGGGTGGAACGGCAGAACAAACACCAGCACCAAAAGAGGGAAACAAAAAAGCACAGGTAGGAACGTCATTAGATCCGATGAATTTATTTTTTGTTCAAGGAGGGATTTATTCTTCTGAAGAAAAGGGACAGGCCGCCCTTGAAGAATGGAAAGGTAATGGAGGCGTTGCAGCTTTGAAACCGAGCGGTGATAAGTATGCATTAGTCGTTGGGATTGCGAGCGATGAACAGGCCGTAAATCAATTAATAACTCAGTATAAAAACGAGGGTGTCTCCGTTTTGAAAAAGAACTGGGATATAACAGATAAAGTGTTACTTAAAGATGATAAAGAAATAGGAGCGTTTTTAACAAAAGTACAGCCATTATATACTCATTTAGCAAAATATGCTTCCAGCGTACAAGTTAGTGGGAAAAGTAATGCAACAGATATAGGAGCGATTGAAAAAGAATGGAAAGCGATTGAAAAGGAAGGGAAAAGTATGAAGCGTGAAGATGCGAAGAAGCTTTATACGTATATATCTGTGGCTATGCAAACGATTAAGGAAGGAAAGAGCGATAAGGAATCTGTAGATAAATTAAATCAAGTTATTATTGATGGGTTACTTTCGTACGAAAAAATGGTTTCACAAAAAGTAAAATAATAAGATAATGAGATGAAGGAGAAAGAAGTACGTACACTTCTTTCTTTTCTTTTGAATTTAGAGCAAAATGCTTTCTTTGTGGGCAGAGTATAATCGTATTAAAAAAATTATTATTTTGTTTAGAGAAAATGATATTTCTCTAATTTGTGGGGAAACTATTCTTTTGATACGATTGATAGGAATTGTTCTGCTTCATATGAGAAAGGAAGGAGAAAACATGAAAAAAATTATTTTAGCTTCAGGATCACCTCGGAGGAAGGAGCTGCTTGAATTGGCTGATGTGCCATTTGAAGTTGTTGTTAGTGAAGTAGATGAGACGATTGGTGCATATTCATCACCTTCTGATATTGTTATGTCGCTTGCTTTACAAAAAGCATCTGCCGTAGCAGAAAATTATAGTGATGATATTGTGTTAGGTGCAGATACAATTGTTACATATGAGTCACGTATTCTTGGAAAGCCGTCTAATGAGGCTGAGGCGAAAGAAATGTTACGATTATTATCAGGGAAAACACATGAAGTATATACTGGTGTTGCGATTATATCAAAAGACAAAACAGTCACTTTTTACGAGCGTACAGAAGTTACATTTTGGGAATTAACAGAAGAGGAAATTGACGCATATGTTGCATCGAAGGAACCACTTGATAAAGCAGGAAGTTATGGGATCCAAGGGAAAGGATCTATTTTTGTTCAGCACATTCAAGGGGATTATTATAGTGTAGTAGGCTTGCCAATTGCACGTCTTGTTCGTGAATTAAAACAGTTTGGTAGCGATGTAACCCATGCGTAAAATTGCATGGGGTTTTCTTTGAGAGAACTAATAAAAAAGAGGTGAAGAAATGAACGGTATTCGTGATGTTGTGAAAGAGGAACAGCCACGGGAGCGTTTATTATTAGAAGGAGCAGGAAGTTTATCGAATCGAGAGCTTCTTGCAGTATTACTCAGAACAGGTTCTAAAGAAGATACAGTTTTAACGTTATCAGATAAAATTTTACACCATTTTGATGGTTTACGAATGTTGAAAGACGCGACATTAGAAGAGCTAATAAGCATTCATGGTGTTGGAATCGTAAAAGCATCGCAACTTATGGCTGCTTTTGAATTAGGGAGAAGAATGGTTCGTTTAGAATATCGAAATAGATATAGCATTCGAAGCCCGGAAGATTGTGCGAGTTATATGATGGAAGAGATGCGTTTTTTACAGCAGGAGCATTTTGTGTGTTTATATTTGAATACGAAAAATCAAGTTATACATAGGCAAACGATTTTTATTGGAAGTTTAAATACGTCGATTGTGCATCCGAGGGAAGTTTTTAAAGAAGCATTCCGTCGTGCAGCAGCCTCTATAATATGTCTTCATAACCATCCCTCAGGAGATCCGGCGCCGAGCCGAGAAGATATTGAAGTAACAAAACGTTTAGTAGAATGCGGCCAGATTATCGGAATTGAAG